>NZ_JBYOJR010000018.1:0-130295 GCF_057798915.1 Cupriavidus sp. 22TCCZM01-5 | reverse complement strand
GCGCCGCGTTGTGTTGCGAGGGGGCGAATACTACGGGACCAGGGCAGCCTTGGCAAGCGTTTTTTAATCACACTCTGATGCCGGCCCAGCCCCCTTAGAATCTGCTTATGCAGGACACTCCTCCCTCTCTCGCAGGCCAGCCGCCAGCAAAAGCGACCTACGCCGACGCGCAATCCCTCGCGGCGGCGCTATTGCGTCCAATCGTGTTCGTGGACCTGGAAACCACCGGCGCCGATGCCCAGCATGACCGGATCACCGAGATCGGTGTCGTGGAGGTCGGCCCGGATGGAATCCAGGAGTGGGACACGCTGCTAGACCCCGGCGCAAGCATTCCACCGTTCATCCAGCGCCTGACCGGCATCACGGATGAGATGGTCCGAGGTCAGCCCACGTTCGCGTCGATCGCCGAGACATTGGCCGAGCGGCTGCAAGGCCGGCTTTTCGTCGCCCACAACGCGCGCTTCGACTACGGATTCCTGAAGAACGAATTCCGCCGCGCGGGGCTCACCTTCCGTGCGGATGTCCTGTGCACGGTCAGGCTGTCGCGCTCCCTGTTCCCGTCGGCGGCAAAGCACGGGCTTGACGCGCTTGTTGCCCGCTTCGGGCTCGAGCCCCGCGCACGCCACCGGGCGCTGGCCGATGCCGAACTGCTCTGGCAGTTCTGGCAGAAGATCCATGCGCTTTATTCCGTGGAGCTCATCGCTGCCGCCACGCAAGCGCTGGTCCGCCGCGCCAGCCTGCCCGCCGGCCTTGAAGAAACGGCGCTGGACGACGTGCCAGATACCGCGGGAGTCTATCTGTTCTACGGCGACAACGATGCGCCACTCTATATAGGCAAGAGCGTGCATCTGCGGCAACGGATCGGCGCGCATTTCTCCGGCGACCACCGCGTCGGCAAGGACATGCGCCTGGCCCGGCTAGTCCGGCGCGTGGAATGGCGCGAGACCGGCGGGGAAATCGGCGCCCTGCTGCTCGAAGCAAGCCTGGTCAAGTCCATGCAGCCCATCCACAATCAGATGCTGCGCCGGAACAACCGGCTGTACACGTGGGAGCTGGCTTCGGAACTGCCCGTGCCGCGCCTGCGTTCGGACGACGACACCGACTTCAGCCGCCGCGGCCATCTGTATGGCACGTTCCCGAGCCGAGGCGCAGCGCAAGCCTGGCTTCGCCGGCTGGCCGATGATCATCAACTCTGCCACGCAACGCTTTTGCTGGAGAAGACGACACGCGCAGGTAGTCCCTGTTTCGCGCGACAGCTTCACCGATGTGAGGGTGCCTGCGTCGGTGAAGAGGATTCACGCAGCCACCGCGCGAGAATCGCCAAGGCCATGGCGGGATCGGAACTCAAACCCTGGCCCTTCAGTGGCCCGGTCGCCTGGTCCGAAGCTTCGGGAACGCAAAACTGGTGGCATGTCGTGGAGGACTGGTGCTATTTGGGCTCGGCACCAACCCAAGATGATGCCGCGGCCCTGCTTGCAGCGCCTGCGCGATTCGAACTGGATACCTACCAGATCCTGGTTTCACGGCTGCCGCAGTGGATGCCGCACGTCGTGCACCTTGCCTCTACGCGCAGCTTCGAGCTTGCCCTTTGCGAGCCCCCCGTTTCCAACGACGGTGCCATTTCGACAGCACCACGCAGGCAGGTATCAGGCAAGGCTCGGGCCCGGCATCAACCATCGCCAGGTCTGTTCGACGTCTGACGCGTCAAAGTTCCGGGCCTCCGTGCGCCAGCACGCATAGCCCGCTTGCACCGCTCGGAGCGGCTCCGCTAGCCTTCATTGAGGGGCCTGGCTCCCTGATGTGCAGCCGCGGAGTCGCCCCATGCCGGCCTCATGTTTCCTTCTCCTCGCCCGGCGCGCCCGCCGGGCCGCGATCGTTTGTACTGCCCCCGCAGCGGCAGCAGCATTCGCAATGACACTGACCAGTGCTTGCGCCAGCATGGAAAACCGTACGATGCAGGACTTGCTCGACTCCTGGAAGGGGGTACCCATCGACGAGGCCAAGGCTCAGTGGGGGCCACCGCAGACCGTGCAGGCGGTACCCGGCGGCACGGCCTACGTTTGGCAAGATATTGTGCCGCCACCCGCCAGGCCACCGGGCACTGAAGCCCACGACGCCGGCGCGGATGCATCGCGCCCGCCTGGCCGCTGCGAACGCCGGCTGGTAGCGGGGCCGGACGACGCGGTCATGTGGGGAGAATGGCGCGGCGACGCTTGCTGCGTCACCACGCTCGTCGGGAATTGCGGCGCACTCAAACACCGCACCCTCCAATAAGGGCCGGCGCACGCGCAGCTTCCGGCGCTGCCGGACTCAGTCGATCTTGGCGCCCGACACTTTTACAGCCTGCCCCCAGCGCTTCTGCTCTGCCACGATGGTGGCCGTAAAAGCCTCCGGCGACTGCCAGGCAGGCTCGGCGCCCTGCTGCTCCAGCCTGGACTTGGTATCCGGGTCGGCCAGTACCGTATGCAAAGCGTTCGAGAGGCGCGCCACGATTTCCTTCGGCGTGCCCGCCGGCGCGAGCATGCCGTAGAAGCCCACCACTTCGAATCCCTTCAGGCCGCCCTCTTCCAGGGTCGGCACGTCGGGCAAGGCCGGCGAGCGCTGCTTCGATGTCACGCCTAGTGCGCGCACTTTGCCAGCCTTGATGTATTGCGTGAACAGCGGGATCGAATCGGCCATCATCTGCGCCTGGCCGCCCATCACGTCGGTCAATGCCGGTGCGCTGCCCTTGTAGGGGATGTGCACGATGAACGTGCCCGATGCCTGCTTGAACAGTTCGGGCATCAGGTGGGAGATGCCGCCGTTGCCGCCCGACGCAAAATTCAGCTTCCCGGGGTTGGCCTTGGCGTAAGCGATGAACTCCTTGAGGTTGCGCGCCGGCACGTTGTTGTTCACCACCATCACAAGCGGAATGAGCGCGGTACGCGCGACCGGTGCGAAATCCTTCGGCATGCTGTAAGGCAGGTTCGGATACAGCGAATTGTTGATGGCCATCTGTCCGGTATTGGCCAGTAGCAAGGTGTAGCCGTCCGGGGCCGACTTGGCGACGTTGTCGGAGCCGATATTGCCCGCGGCACCAGCCTTGTAGTCCAGCACGATCGACTGGCCAAGCAGCGGCTGCAGCTTTTCCGCCAGCAGCCGCGCGTGGGTATCGACCGGCCCGCCCGGCGGGAAGGCCACCACCAGCCTGATCGGCTTCTCAGGCCACGCCGCTTGCGCGGTACCCGCCGCGATGGCGAGCGGTGCCGCGGCCAAGGCAAGCAGGGCACGCCGGAAAGGGTTCGGACGGGACCGCGGCTCGTTCTTCGACGTCTTCATGTCTTATTTCTCCTTGTATGGGCCACCGCGGATACCAGCGGTAGCGGCAGACGTCCGGCGACGGCCAGCCGCTATTGTGACGTTTTTATGACATTTTTGTAGCCCTCACATTGGCTTTCCATGCAAACAAGGTCTGGTGCTAATCGTTCAAGCCCCGCGCCAGCCTTCCGCCCAGGAGCCGGTGTCTGCCAGCCACGGGGAGTACTCATGAAGTTGCCCACGCCATGGCAGCGCATGTTCGCGGCACACAACGGAAGCCACATGCACGCGCACCAGCCGCTCCGCGCCCGCAAAAGCACGGACCTCGGCGCCATCCCAGATCACTTCGGCTTCGCCACTGAGATGCAGCAGGGAACCGTTGCAGAAGTCCGGCACGACGATCCCGGCACGCGGATTGACCAGCAGGTTGCCAATGGTATTGAAGAGATTGTTGCCGCTGAAATCTGGAAAGGTCAGCGTGCGCGCGTCGTCCACGCGAATGAAGCCTGGCTTGCCGCCGCGGTGAGACACATCGACGCCTTCGCCATCGCCGCTAACCTCGCCTTGCTTCGCCTTGTAGTGGCTGGCGACGAACAGGGTGTCCGCACTGCGCAGCAGGGCCATGGCGGCCGTATCCAGTTCACTTCCCTGCCATGCAACGGCCGACGGCTCCGAAGACCGGGCGTGGTCCAGTTGGCGCAACTGGATATAGCGCGGGCAGTTACCGAAGCTCTGTTCGACCGCCACGGTGATGCCGCCGTCATCACGCATGGCGATCGTGCCGTTCATGCGATTGCGGCGCCGCGTTGGCAGCTCGATGCCGAGCAGACCAATGCGCCTTCCCTCCTTCAGCCATGGCTGGAGCGGGTCGCCGGCCGTTGGCAAGGCATCCACGCGCAGATGGCCCGGGTCAGGCGAATAGGCAAAGCCCGGCTCCCCCGTCAGCAGTGTCGCCCACGGCAGCCCACTGTCGTCGACCGCACCGGCAACCAGGAACGGCAGCTGACCAAAGAACGTCCGGTGCTGCTCGGGCATCTCGGCACGGATCATTCGCCAGCCAGCGGCATCCATCCGCTCGCGTACGCCTGCACGCTCCTGAGCGGCAAGCTCGCCGGCATGAAAGGGGGAATCGCGATCGGGTCGTTCGGGCAGTTCCATGATGAACTCCTGGATGGTCAAAGCGCGCGCGGCCAGCTGGCTCGCGAGCGTTCGCTCAAGCGGCGAGCCCTGCGTGCGACACCGGCATCGGGACGAATCCGGGCAGTGTCTCGATGCGCCGAAGCCAGGCATTGAGCGCCGGGTATGGCGACAGGTCGACGCCGCCCTCTTCCGCCCGCGCGATGTAGCTGTATGCGGCCACATCGGCCAACGTGGCGTGGCTGGCCGCCAGGAACGGCTGGCCGACCAGGATCGGCTCCATCAGCGCAAACAGGCGGTTGGCACGGGCGCGCGCATCCTCAACCGGCAGCGCGGCACCGAACAGCACGGAAAGGCGCGCCGCGGCGGGACCGAACGCGATCTCTCCCGCCGCGACCGACAGCCAGCGCTGCACCGCCGCGGCCCCGGCCGGATCGCGCGGCAGCCAGTTGCCGTCGTCATAGCGCATGGCAAGGTACACCAGGATGGCATTCGAGTCGCTGACGATCGTGCCGGCGTCATCGAGCACCGGCACCTGCCCGAACGGATTGAGACGCAGGAACGCCTCGCGCTTGTGCTCGCCGCCACGCAGGTCGACGTCGACCAGCCGGTATGGCAGGCCCAGCAAGGAAAGCATCAGTTCCGCGCGGTGCGCGTGGCCGGACAGCGGAAAGCGATACAGGATCAGCGGTGTCGAGGGAGCGGACGGCGCGGTCGGATTGGGCATGGCAGACTCCGTTGGCTGGGGATGGAATGAGGTCATTGTGGGATTGGCCAGGCTCGCAATAAAGATGACCGATCGTATTTGACTACTCCGGAAATCGGAGTAATGTGCCGACATGGACAAGCTGAGAGCCATGCAGACTTTCGTGCGCATCGTCGACGACGGCAGCCTGACCGCCGCCGCCGCGTCGCTCGATTCCTCGCTGCCAGCCGTGGTACGTTCGTTGGCCGCACTGGAGTCGGCGCTGCAGGTCCGCCTGCTCAACCGCACCACCCGGCGCCTGTCGCTCACTGACGAGGGCCGGCGTTATCTCGACAGCTGCAGACGCATCCTTGCCACCATCGACGAAGTGGAAGCCGGTCTGACCGAACGCCACGTCGAGCCAACCGGCCAGCTCCACCTGACCGCACCGATGCTGTTTGGCCAGATGTACGTAGCCCCCGCCGTGACACGCTTCGCACAGCGCTACCCGAAGGTGCAATGCCGCATGTCATTCACCGACCGTGTCGTCAACCTGCTCGAAGAGGACCTGGATGTCGGCGTGCGCATCGGTCCGCTGGCCGATTCCACGCTGGTCGCGCAGACTGTCGGCCACATCCGCCGAGTCGTTGTGGCCGCGCCAGCGCTACTGCGCCGCCATGGCGTGCCAGGGCACCCGGATGAACTGGCCCATGCTGCGTGCATCCGCGTGACAGGCTCCAGCGCACACTGGTGGACCTTCCAGCAGCAAGGCAAGGAATTCCAGGTACCGGTCGCGGGCAACCTGGAATTCAACCAGACCGCTCCCGCGGTGGCCGCGTGCGCGGCCGGCGCGGGCTTCGGGCATTTCCTGTCCTACCAGGTCGACGAACTGGTCCGGCACCGGCAGTTGCGCATTGTGCTCGAGCCTTTCGAACTGCCCGCCTGGCCACTATCGCTGATCTATCCGCACGCGCGCCTGCTGCCGGCCCGCACTCGCGCCTTCCTTGCATGGATGCGCGAGGACCTCGAGCCGCGCTTTCGCTGAAGCCCGGCCGCTGCTAAGTTCGTTACATAGAGAACCAACCTGTGCCCCCCACGCGACATGCCCTTGTCCGATGCCCCACCTCATGCCGGTCTCGCCTCCCGTGTGCGCAGGCTGATCCACCGCCCCACCGGCAACGCGCTGCGCGCCGCGGTGCTCGGCGTCAACGATGGCCTGGTCTCCAGCTTTTGCCTGGTCATGGGCATGGAAGGCGCGGCGGCCACGCGTGAAGCCGTGGTTCTGGCAGGCCTCGCCGGCCTGATCGCTGGCGCGTGCTCGATGGCGCTGGGCGAGTGGCTGTCGGTCACCAACAGCCGCGAGATGAACACCAAGCGACTTAGCGACATGGCCCACGAAATTGCGCACGCGCCGGACACAGCCATGCACAGGCTGGTATCGGTGCTTGCCGCCAAAGGCGTCACGCGCGCAGACGCCGAGCGTGAAGCGGCGGAAATCATGCGCAACCCGAAGGCAGCGGTCGACACCTTCGCGCGCGATGTCCTTGGCATCAACCCCAAGGAGCGCGGCGGCAATCCGGTGCAGGCGGCAGTGATCTCGTTCGTCTTGTATGGCAGCGGCGCGCTGGTGCCCCTGCTGCCCTTCCTGGTCACTAGCGGCCCTTCGGCAAAGCTGTCGAGCATCCTGGCCTGCCTTGGAGCCCTGGGTCTGGTCGGGTGGGGCACGTCAACCTTCAATGGCCGCAATGGCTGGTTCTCCGCCGCCAGGCAGATCCTGATTGGCGCCATGGCCGCGGCATTCACCTATGGACTCGGTGCCCTGTTTGGTTCGCTGTAGATCGCGGCACATGAGGAGTGGGCGTCCCGCGCCCCGTAAGACCGTCGCGATATCAAGTGACGTACCTGACGGAAATGTGAAAACGTGCTTGACGTCCCCACCACCCTGCCCGTATGGTTCAAAACCGAATCGTAATTCGAATTATCTAAATAAAAAATGCGAGACACTACAACAGGAGGCACCTTCCCGTCTTCCGCCTTTCCGCGCGTGGAGACCCCCTCGATCCTGCAGCCACCGCGCCAGCGCCGCGCACGCGAAACCGAACAGGCACTGCTCGGCGCGGGACGCGAACTGCTGGCGCAACGGGACTTTGCCGCAGTATCCGTGGCCCAGATCGCTGCGGCGTGCCAGGTGTCGGTGGGGGCCTTCTATGGCCGCTTCCGCGACAAGATGGCCTACTTCGAGGCCTTGCGCGCCCTGGTGATCCAGGAAACGGCCGAGTCAGTCGAACGCTACCTGGCCCAGCAGCGATGGGAGGACGTCGCAACGCACACGGTGCTTGAGAAGACCATGCGCTTCCTCGTGCTCGGCGTCATTGCCAACCGTGGCGTCATCCGCGCTTCACTACGGCATGCTTCGACTCGCCCTGAGGAATGGCTGCCACATCGCCAGAACGGCGACGCGGTGGTCGAGTGCATGGTGCTGCTGCTGGTGCCGCGCCTGCCCTTGCCCGCCACCGAGGCCGAGCAGCGAGTGCGCTTTGCCATGCAGGCGGTATTCAGCATGCTTGTCAACGCGGTGCTCAACGATTCCGGGCCGTTCCATCTGGACGACGAACGGCTGCCAGTCGAGATGACCCGCATGCTGACCGCCTACCTGGGCGTGGAAGTGGCGCCGGCCTGACTCCCGTTACGGGTGCCTGCCTGTTGCCGGCCGAAGGTAATGCAGGCCGGCGATAGCCGCTATGAATTTGCATGCGCCTTGCTTTGACGGCGCATGCAAGCCCCCTAGAATCCGCTTACACACTGGATGTGTCCTTCGGTGCATCCGGCCGTTCCTGCCACCGCTCCGCTGATTCGTGGAGCACCGGCAAATCGAACCTAGAAATCATTCATGGCAACCCTCTTCCTCGTACGGCACGGACAGGCCTCGTTCGGCGCGGCCAATTACGATTGCCTTTCCGAAACCGGCCGGCAGCAGGCGCGCTGGCTCGGCGAGTATTTCCGTGATCGGGGCATCGGCCTGAAGCGCGTCGTGGCCGGCACGCTGGTGCGCCAGCGGGACACGGCCGCCGAGATTCTCTCAGCCATGGGCACCTGCGGATCCTCGATTGAATCGCATCCGGGCCTGAACGAATACGACGGCGAAGCGCTGTACCGGTCCTATACCGGCGGCGCAGACCATCGAGCCCACCAGAACGGCGACTACCAGGACTACTGGCGTACGTTCAGGGCGGCCTACCAGGCATGGACCCAGGACACCCTGGCCGATATGCCGGAATCATGGGCCGAGTTCGGTGCACGCATCGACGCGGCGCTGATGCAGGCATGCGAAGGTGCCTCGCGTGAAGATGCCATCCTGGTGGTCAGCTCGGGCGGCGCCATCGGCCGCGCAGCCGCCGACCTGCTGGGCGCTCCTGCGCAAACCGCCATCGAGCTGAACCTTCAGTTCCGCAATACAGGGTTCTGCGAAATCATCGTCGGCCGCGGCACGCGGCGCTTGCTGAGTTTCAACAGCGTGCCGCACCTGGAGCTGCCGGACCGCCGCAGCGCGCAGACGTTCGCCTGAGTCCGCGGCGCCTGGCGCCGCCAATGGGTCCTGCCGGATGGATTCCCGGGGATCCGGGCTCGGAATGGAGCGTGGCCCCGGCAACTGGCGCGGGCACTTTGACATGCCCGCGCCGCCGGTACTGCCCCCTTTACACCTTGCCCACCGCCGTACCGGGCGAATGCAGCGCTTACAGGCGCTCGATAATGGTGACGTTGGCCAGCCCGCCGCCTTCGCACATGGTCTGCAGGCCGTAGCGCTTGCCATGCGTATGGAGCGAATGGATCAGCGTGGTCATCAGCTTGGCGCCCGAGCCGCCCAGCGGATGGCCCAGCGCGATGGCGCCGCCATGGACATTCAGTCGTTCCGGATCCGCACCCGTCGCCTTGAGCCATGCGAGCGGCACAGGCGCAAAGGCCTCGTTCACTTCGTACAGGTCGATGTCGTTGATGCTCATGCCTGCCTTCTTGAGCGCGTGCTGCGTAGCCGGCAGCGGCGCCTCCAGCATGATCACCGGATCATGGCCGATCACGGTCATGTGGTGCACGCGCGCCAGCGGCTTGACGCCCAGCTTCTTCAGGCCGGCTTCGTTGACCACCATCAGGCCTGCCGCGCCGTCGCAGATCTGGCTGGCCGTGGCTGCGGTCACGCGCCCGCCTTCGGCGATCAGCTTGACGCTGCCGATCGATTCCAGCGTCGCATCCGCGCGAATGCCTTCGTCGGCGGTATGCATCTCGCCGTTACGGGTGCCATCGGCCAGGCGGACTTCTACCGGCACGATCTCGCCGTTGAAGCGGCCCGCGCGGGTCGCAGCGGCGGCGCGCTGGTGGCTCAGCAATGCGTAACGGTCCAGGTCCTCGCGCGAAAAGCCGTAGTTGCGCGCGATCATTTCCGCGCCCGTGAACTGGCTGAACTGCACGCCCGGGTAACGCTGCTCGATGTTCGGGCTCTTCGGCACGCCAAAGCCATTCTTGGCCGGCAGCTGCGACGACAGTCCCATCGGCACGCGCGTCATGCTTTCCATGCCAGCGGCGATGACGATGTCCATCGCACCCGACATCACCGCCTGCGCCGCAAAGTGCAGCGCCTGTTGCGACGAACCGCACTGGCGGTCGACCGAGGTGCCCGGGACGCTTTCGGGCAGGCGGGACGCCAGGATGGCGTTGCGCGCCACGTTGCCGGCCTGTTCGCCGACCTGGCTCACGCAACCCATGATGACGTCTTCGACCAGCGCGGGATCGGCACCGGTGCGGTCGAGCAGCGCGTTGAGTACTTCAGCAGCCAGGTCGGCCGGATGCCAGCCGGCCAGCCTGCCGCCTTTGCGTCCACCCGCGGTACGTACCGCACCAACGATATATGCCTCTGCCATGTGATCTCCTTGAACGATGCCGGCGACAATGGCCAGCCGTATAGCCTAGATGCACGCATTCTGGGGATGCCGTGCGGCGCGCGCGTCGTCGGAAGCGACGAAACGAGCGCCGCCGATCAGGTCCGCGGCGCGAGCACGGCGAAAATGGCGGTCGCGCGCAGCAGGCAGCGCTCGCCGCTCATCACGCGGCATGTGCCATAGCGCAGGCGCGACCCGAGCTTGTCGAATTCCACGCGTGCCTCGAGCCAGTCGCCGACGCGCGCGGCATCGAGGTAGTCCAGGCTCAGGTTGACCGTGACGGCGTTGTTCTTCCGCTTGGTCTCGATCTGCATCATCATCCCGATCGCCGTATCGGCCAGCGTGGCCAGCATGCCGCCGTGCGGAATGCCGAGATTGTTCAGATGGTGCTCGCCGACGCGCACGGCCAGGGTCCGGCGCTGCAAATTGACGTACAGCTGGCCGAAGTGGCCCATGTAGCCGTCCAGCTTGCGCAAGGCCACGAAGCCCTCGGGCACGCCCCCGGCCGAGGCCTCGTCGCCGGCCGCCATGGCGGCAATATCCGCTTCCGCCATGGCCTCAGCCGAAATAGCGCGAAGCGACGCCGAGTTGCTCGCGGCACTCCGCCACCATGCGCGCGACCAGTTCCTCGCAGCTCGGCACATCGTCGATCAGGCCCACGCACTGGCCCGCGCTCACGATGCCGCCATCGGGCTCGCCCGATACCAGCGCCGCCTTGCCACGCTGACCGGCGACCAGGTGCCGCACTTCCTCGAACTCGGCCCCGCCCGGGCGGCGTTCGATGCTGACCACCTCATTCGACACGGCGTTCTTCAGCACGCGCGCGGTGTTGTGCATGGTGCGGAAGATCAGGTTGGTGTCGCGCTCGCTGGCGGCAACCAGCGCTTGCTTGATGTTGTCGTGGATGGGCGCCTCGCGCGTGGCGCAGAAGCGCGTGCCCATGTTCACGCCCTCGGCGCCCAGCACCAGGGCCGCTGCCATGCCGCGGCCGTCGGCGATGCCACCCGACGCGATGACGGGAATCTTCAGCCGGCGCGCCGCCAGCGGAATCAGCACCATGCCCGGCACATCGTCTTCGCCGGGATGGCCCGCGCACTCGAAACCGTCGATCGACACCGCGTCGACACCCAGGCGCTCGGCCGACAGCGCGTGTCGGATCGCCACGCACTTGTGGATCACCTTCAGGCCGGCGGCCTTGGCGCGCGCGATGTGTTCCTTGGGATTGTTGCCTGCCGTTTCCAGCACCTTGACGCCGCTTTCGATGATGGCATCGAGATAGCGCGCATACGGCGGCGGGTTGATCGACGGCAGCAGCGTGAGATTGACACCGAAGGGACGATCGGTCATTTCACGGCAGCGGCGGATTTCCTCGGCCAGCGCCTCGGGCGTCGGCTGCGTCAGCGCGGTCAGGATGCCCAGCCCGCCGGCATTGGAAACAGCAGCCGCCATCTCGGCATAACCCACCCATTGCATGCCGCCCTGGATGATCGGGTAGCGGATTCCCAGCATTTCGGTGATACGTGTCTTCATGGTTGTCCTTGGTTTCAGCCGCGCGGCCTGCCGTCCCGGGCAGCCTGCGCCACGCAGGGCAGTCTAAGGTGCCCGCGCGCGCCTTAGCTTCGTCGGAAGCGACGATTGCAGGAGACGCATTCTGCACTAGTGTGGGCCAGACCCACCCACGCCGCCTGGACCGTCATGAACCAACCCACCCCGACCTTCGAGACCCTGCGCTATGCCGTGGAAGACGGCATAGCGACCATCACCCTGCACCGGCCCGAGCAGCTCAACGCCTTCACCGGCCAGATGATGCAGGACCTG
Organism: Cupriavidus sp. 22TCCZM01-5; assembly: GCF_057798915.1. Taxonomy (NCBI): domain Bacteria; kingdom Pseudomonadati; phylum Pseudomonadota; class Betaproteobacteria; order Burkholderiales; family Burkholderiaceae; genus Cupriavidus; species Cupriavidus sp. 22TCCZM01-5. The sequence continues at coordinate 118,427 of NZ_JBYOJR010000018.1, read as the reverse complement.
ATCGCCGCCTTCGACGCCACCGATGCCGACGACAACGTGCGCGCCGTCATCGTCACGGGTTCCGGCCGCGCCTTCTGCGCGGGCGCGGACCTGTCGGGCGGCAGCTCCACCTTCGACTACGAGAAGCGCTATGGCGCAAGGCCCGACACGACCCACCGCGACGGCGGCGGCCGCGTGTCGCTGCGCATCTTCCGCAGCCTCAAGCCGGTCATCGGCGCGGTGAACGGCGCGGCGGTCGGCGTCGGCGTGACCATGCAGCTGCCCATGGACATCCGGCTGGCGTCCACCGATGCCAAGTTCGGCTTTGTGTTCGCACGGCGCGGCATTACGCCGGAAGCCGCGTCTTCGTGGTTCCTGTCGCGCGTGGTCGGTATCTCGACCGCGCTCGAATGGTGCTACACCGGCCGCGTGTTCTCGGCCCAGGAAGCGTTCGAGCGCGGCCTGGTCCGTTCGCTCCATGCGCCCGAGGACCTGTTGCCGGCCGCGCGCGCCATTGCGCGGGAAATCGCCGACAACGCGGCGCCGGTGTCCGTCGCGATCTCGCGCCAGCTGATCTGGCGCATGGCCGGGGCCAGCCACCCGATGGAGGCGCACAAGCTCGACAGCCGGGCGATCCAGTCGCGCGGCCGTTCGGCCGATGTCAAGGAAGGCGTCAGCGCCTTCCTCGAAAAGCGCCCCGCCGCCTTCCCGGATCGCGTGTCGCAGGACCTGCCGGACTTCTTCGACTGGAGCGGCGAGCCGCCGTTCGCCTGAGCAGGAGTGGACATGAAAGTCAGCCAGGCGGTGGACAGCCGCAAATCCGTGCGTGGTTTTCTGCCGAAGCCCGTCGCTCCCGATACCATCCGCCGCGTGCTGGCCGCCGCGGCACGCGCGCCCTCGGGCGGCAACCTGCAGCCGTGGCACATTCACGTGGTCGGCGGCGATGAGATGGATCGGCTGAAAGGCATCATGCGCCAGCGCGTGGCGCAAGCGCCCGGTGGCGAAGACCGCGAGTACGACATCTATCCGCGCGAGCTCGCCTCCCCCTATCGCGACCGGCGCTTCGAGGTCGGCGAGGCGCTGTATCGCTGCCTCGATATCCCGCGCGAAGACAAGCAGCGCCGCCTGGCGCAGTTCGCCAACAACTTCGCGTTCTTCGGCGCGCCGCTGGCGCTGTTCTGCAGCGTCGACCGGCGCATGGGGCCGCCGCAATGGTCGGACCTTGGCATGTACCTGCAGACGGTGATGCTGCTGCTGCGCGAGGAAGGCCTGGACAGTTGCGCGCAGGAATGCTGGGCGATCTATCCGCAGACGCTCGGCAGCTTCCTGTCGCTGCCGCCGGAGCGGATGCTGTTCACGGGCATGGCAATCGGCTACGAAGATCCCGAGGCGCCCGCCAACCAGTTGCGCGCGCCGCGCGCAGCGCTGGAGGCGTTCTCCGAGTTCATGGGCATCTGAACGGGAGGAAGGCGCGCCCGACGGGCGCGCCTTTCACAGCAGTCCGAGCTGCCTCGCGATGGCCACGGCCTGCGTGCGGTTGCTGGCGTGAAGCTTGGCGCTGATATTGCGCAAGTGCGTGCGCACCGTGGTTTCCGACACGAACAGCCGCTGGGCCATGGCGACGTTGGAGAACCCTTCGGCCAGCAGTTGCAGCACCTTCTGCTCCTTCGGGGTCAGCGGCTCCACCAGCGGCGCGGGCGCGGCCTGGTTAGCCGGCGCCGCGTCCGGTCCCATGCCGCACGCTGCAAGCAGCTTTTCCACATACGCCGACGGCAGGTTGCCGCCTTGCCTTGCACAGGCCTGCGCCACGAGGCGGCGCACCTCGTCCCCCTCATCGGCAAAGATGCGGACAAACCCTTCCGCCGCGCCGAAGCGCAACGCTTCACCCATGACCACGAGCGCCTGTGCGCCATCCCCCGTGCGCTGGTATGCCTGGGCCAGCAGGATGCGCAGCTTCAGCGCGCGCCGCATGAGCTGGTTGGACACCGCGGCCGCCAGTTCGCGCTCGAGTGCCTCGCGCACCTGCGCGGTGGGTTCGACATGCAAAGCCAGGCGCAGGCGGCCTACCGTGATGTCTTCGACATCGTTCGCGAACGAGCTGACGCCCGGCCGCGTACGCCATAGCGCAGGCTCGGACGCGCGCAGCAGGGCTTCTTCGGCAGCGTGCCGGTTGCCCTGGCGCAAGGCCAGGCGCGCGCGCTCGAGCATCGCGGACATGACCAGGCGCGTCAGGCCGCGATGGTGCCCAAGATGCTCCAGCGCGGCCAGCCATTCATGGGCCTGGTCGGCTTCGCCACGCTCGAAGGCAATGCGCGCCAGCACCAGATGGCCGGTAATGATCTGGTCCGGCAAGCCCAGGTCGCGTGACAGCGGCAGGTACACATTCAGCAAGCGGCCGGCACGGTCGGAATCGCCGCTCTCATAGAGCCCTTCGGCCAGCAGGATGCAGGCCATGGCATTGCCATTGGTCGGTCCGAACCGGTTCGGCAACATGGTGCGCGCGGCAATGCGGAAGCGCCCCAGCGCCTGCTGCAGCCGTCCCTGGCGCAGGTCGATCAGCCCTTCCACCGACTCCGAGAAGATCTTGTTGAAGTTGCTGTCCGAACCGCGCACGGCCTGCCGCGCCACGGCCAGCAGGCGGCGCGCCTCGCCGTAGTCGCCACTGACGGCCGCGAGCCGCGCCATCGACGTGGCCAGGATGGCATCGGGAAAGGCATAGCCCATCGGCAGCGGCGGCAATTCGTTGCGGGCAAAGGCGCGGGCATCGTCGAAGCGGTCCATCATATTGAGCAGCATGTGCCGCAGCGCGCGCACATGTGCCAGCAGCTCGCCTGCCGCACCTTCGGTGGAGGCAGCCTGCAGCAGTGCAATGGCTTCGGCCGGCCCGCGCGTGAACGACACCGCCCACGCGCGCGCGATTTGCAGCTTGGGCCAGCGCGCCAGTTCGTCTGGCGGTACCACTTCGAGCCAGCGCGTCAGCAACCGCATGCGCCCCTGCGCCAGCAGCTCGCCCGCCGCGCTGTCCAGCAATTGCAGCGCATGGGCCACCGCCCCGGCGGCAAAGGCATGCTCGATGGCCGGCACCGGGCGCCCCTGGCCTTCATACCAGCGCGAGGCCGCCATGTGCAGCGCGGGCACCGCCTGCGGCAGGGTCTGCGCGAGCTGTCCGCGCAGGAAGCTGGAAAAGAGGCTGTGATAGCGATACCACTGCTGCGGCTGCTCTCCGGTGCCGCGCTCGCCGTAGCGCTCGCTCTCCAGCGGCAGCAGGAACAGGTTGGCACGCTCGAGCCAGGCCAGGATGTCGGCGCTGTTGCCGGCTGCCGCTTCGCCTTCGGCAGGCGCGCCGGCCTGCGCGGCTGACTGGTACAGCGCGTCGCACAGCGGTCCGCACAACTGGTCGAGGATCGACGTGCGCAACAGGAAGTCGCGCACGGGCTCTGGCAAGTGGTGAAAGACGTCCTCGACCAGGTAATCGGCAATGGCCGCGTTCGAGCCAGAGAAACCCGCGATAAAGGTTTCTGGCTGCGCACGACGCTCCATGGAGACCGAGGCCAGCCACAGCGCGGTGGGCCACCCCTCGGTACGCCGGTGCAGGACGCTGATGGCGGCCTGTTCCAGCTTCAGGCCGCGTGCCTGGCGCAGGAACGATTCTGTTTCGCTGGCACTGAAGCGCAGTTGGGCGGGCTCGATCTCGAGCAGTTCGCCACGCGCGCGCAGCCGGCCAAGGCCGGTCTCCGGTACCCAGCGCGTGCCGACCACGACGCGCGCGCCCGGCGGCAGGCTTTCCACGAGCTGCCAGACCAGCCCCACCACGGCCGGGTTCTGGAGCGCTTCGAAATCGTCGAGGAACAGCGTAAAGGCGCCATGATGCCGCGCCACGCGGTCCATCAGCGCGAGCGCCTGCTCGCCGGCATCCGCTCCGGCATGATCGGCGGGACGCTTCGGGCCGCCCTCCAGTACCTGCGACAGCGCCACCTCCAGCGATCCGAGGAAGCGCGTGGCGTCGTTATCGGCGCGGTCCAGGGTCAGCCAGACCGTCGGCACGCCAGCCGCTTCCAGCCGCGCCCGGCATTGCAGCATGGCCGTGGTCTTGCCGAAGCCGGCCGGCGCGCGCACCAGGACGAGCCGCACGAAGCCGGCCGCGCAGACGGTATCGCAGATGGCTGAGCGCTCCACCTGGTAAGGGGTCAGCAGGGGCGGCCGCAGTTTCGCCGCCAGGGCGCCAGTGCCCGCGCCCGGCGCCGGGCGCCGGGCAGTCTCCTCATTGCTCGCCATTGGCTAGTTTGTGCTCCGCATCCGGGTTCAGCCCTGCCCTTTGTACTGCAGGCCAGCCGGTGTGACAGCGCGGCCGTGCCCGTGAATGAACAGGGAATTATGGCGTAAACCGGCCCGGGCGTCGGCAAGCAAGGCCGCGACTGCCAATCGCGGCGCCGTTGGATATCAAACCAGCTTGCTGCCGTGGCCGGCCCAGTAGCGGTCGCGCAGCACCCGCTTGAGCAGCTTGCCGGTCGGCAGGCGCGGCAGTTCGGCCGCGAAGTCCACGGTGCGCGGGCATTTGATGCCGGACAGGTTCTCGCGGCAGAACGCGATCAGCTCGGCGGCCAGCTCGGGCCCCGCTTCCGCCATGCTGGCCGGCTGCACCACGGCCTTGACCTCCTCGCCGAAATCTTCGTTCGGCACGCCGATCACGGCCACATCCATGACCTTCGGATGAGTCATCAGCAGGTTCTCGGCCTCCTGCGGGTAGATGTTCACGCCGCCCGAGATGATCATGTTGGCCTTGCGGTCAGTGAGGTAGAGGTAGCCGTCCTCGTCCACGTAGCCGATGTCGCCGATGGTGCTCCAGTCCGCATGTTCGGGATGGCGCGATTCCTCGGTCTTGGCCGGGTCGTTGTGGTACACGAACTGGCGCCCCTCGGCAAAATAAATCGTGCCCGGCTGCCCGGGCGGCATCAACGCACCGTCCGCATCGCAGATGCGCAGCTTGCCGATCATGGCGCGCCCGACCGTGCCCTTGCGCTGCAGCCACTCGGACGAGCTGACCACCGTCACGCCATTGCCCTCGGTGCCGGCGTAGTACTCCCACACGACCGGCCCCCACCATTCGATCATCTGCTCCTTGACCTGCACCGGACATGGTGCCGCGGCGTGGATGGCCACGCGCAGCGACGACACGTCATGGCGGGCGCGCGTCTCCGCGGGCAGCTTCAGCATGCGCGAGAACATGGTCGGCACCACTTGCGTATGCGTGATGCCATGCTCCTGCACGAGCCGCAGGAACTGCTCCGCATCGAAATGCTCCATCACCACCGAGGTACCGCCCAGCGCCTGCACCGACATGTTGTAGCGCAGCGGCGCGGCATGGTACAGCGGCGCTGGCGACAGATAGCGCATGTCAGGACCGAAGCCATACAGCCTCTGCGTGAGCGCGGTCAGCGAAGTCGGTGTGTCGATGTCCGGGCTGCCCGGCGGCGCGTAGACGCCCTTCGGGCGTCCGGTGGTGCCCGATGAATACAGCATGTCGCCGCCCGTGGTTTCGTCCTCGATGCGTTGGGCCGGATACCGTGCAAGCGTGGTTTCGTACGACATGTAGCCGGGCAAGGCGCCGTCCAGCATCAGGTAGCCCTTCAGGCCCGGCACCTGTTCCATCAGCGCCTCGGCGACCTCTCCCTGCGCCCGGGAGGAAACCAGCATCTGCGCGCCGCTGTCGCGGATGATGTAGGCGGCATCGGCCGCGTTCAGGCGTGTGCTCAGGCAGATAAAGGTAATGCCGCTGCGCTGCGCGCCCCAGCACAGCTCGAACAGCCGCGGATGGTTCTCGATCAGGAACGCCACGCGATCGCCGCGCTGCAGGCCGTGGCCGCGATAGAGACGGGCCGCCTGGTTGGAGCGCTCGTCCAGTTCGCGGTACGTCACCACGGTGCCGTCGCCCATGATGACCGCCGGCTTCTCTGGGGTGCGCTGCGCGTGGACATACGGGTGCATGGCGTGGTCTCCTGGAATTCGAATAGGGTCCGCCGCATCGGCGGCGGTTGGGGTGGATGCATTCTCATGAGCCCGGCCAGACTCGGGCATCGTCGGAAACGACGAACGGGACGAGGCCCGGCATGCGGCACTGCGGCAAGAGCCGGGCCCCGGGGCTTCGTCCGATGCGACGATGCGCGCGCGACTGGCTTGCGCCGAAGATGGCCGGCGCAGCACGTCATTGCGTCATTGCCCCTTCCCATTCCGAGCCCATCCCTTGCCGAAAGGAGCCGAGGTGGATTTCCAGTTCAGCGAAGAACAATCGATGCTGCGCGACACGCTCGCGCGCTACCTGGCCGATCACTATGAGTTCGAAGCGCGCCGCGCCGCCATACGCACGGATGCCGGATGGCGCCCCGATTGCTGGCGCGCCTTCGCTCGTGAACTCGGCATCCTTGGCGCGGGGTTTCCCGAAGCGCTGGGCGGGCTCGGCGGTGGTGTGGCCGAACATTTGATCGTGATGGAACAATTCGGCCGGCACCTGGTGCTGGAACCGTACCTGTCAACCGTCGTGCTCGGCGGCGGCGCCCTGCTGCAAGGCAGCAAGGCGCTGGCAGAACAATGGGTGCCGGCCATCATCGGCGGGGAGGCCATCGTCGCCTGGGCCCACGCCGAGCCGGCCAGCCGCTACTGCCGGCACGACGTGCAGGCCAGCGCCGCATGGGACGGTGCCGGCTATGTACTCAACGGTCACAAGTCGGTGGTTGCGAGCGCTCCATCCGCCACGCATTTCATCGTCAGCGCGCGTACTGGCGGCGCACGGCGCGACACCCGCGGCATCAGTCTGTTCTGGGTGCCGCGCGACACGCCAGGCCTCACGCTGCGCGAGTACCCGACCATCGACGGCAACCGCGCCGCTGAAATGTTGTTCGAGCGGGTCCGGGTGCCGGCCAGCCACCTGATCGGCACCGAAGGCCACGCGCTGCCCCTGATCGATCAACTGAGCGATGCCGCGCTGGTGGCCCTGAGCGCGGAGGCAAACGGTGCGATGGCCCGCATGCTGGCGGACACGATCGACTATGCGCGCCAGCGCAAGCAGTTCGGCGTCGCCATCGGCAGCTTCCAGGTCCTGCAGCACCGCATGGCCGATATGGCGATGCAGCTCGAACAGTCCGTGGCGCTGACCCAGGTCGCGGCGATGCAGGCCACGGCATCGCCGGACGAGCGCGCCCTGGCGGCCTGCGCGGCCAAGGCCCAGGCCGGCCAGGCCGGCCGCTTCATCGGGCAGGCCGCGGTGCAGATCCATGGCGGCATGGGCGTGACCGACGAACTCGCGGTGGGGCACTACTTCAAGCGCGTGACGGCCATCGACCTGCAGTTCGGTTCGGCCGATCACCACCTGGACCGCTACTCCGACCTGCTCTACCCCGCGGCAGCCTGAGGCTGCGCCACCAAAATCCCAAGCATCCTTCAGTCCTTCAGCGAGGCCCGCCGATGCATCTCGAGTTCTCCGAGCAAGACCTGCAGTTCCGCGACGAAGTGCGCGCCTGGATTGGCGAGGCGTTCGACCCTGAACTGCGCGCCATGATGGCGCAAACCAAGAACGGCTACCTGGACAAGGCCGGCCAGGTGCGCTGGCAAAAGGCGCTGCACGCGCGCGGCTGGGCCGCGCCCAACTGGCCCGAGGCCTATGGCGGCCCCGGATGGTCGCCCACGCAGCGACATATTTTCCAGTCGGAACTGGCCGCGGCCGGCTGCCCGCCGGTGTCGCCGATGGGCCTGAAGATGGTGGCGCCCGTCATCATGAAGTACGGCACCGAAGCGCAGAAGGTGCGCTTTCTCCCGCCCATCCTGAAATCCGATGTGTGGTGGTGCCAGGGCTACTCCGAGCCCAATTCAGGCTCCGACCTGGCATCGCTGCAATTGCGCGCCGATCTGGCCACCGACCGTGAAGGCGCCCACTACGTGCTCAACGGCTCCAAGATCTGGACCACACACGCGCAATGGGCCGACTGGATGTTCTGCCTGGTGCGTACCAGCCGCGACGCACGGCGCCAGGAAGGCATCTCGTTCGTGCTGGTGGACATGCGCACGCCTGGCATCACGGTGGCCGCGCTACCCACGCTCGATGGCCCGATGCCCGGGCAGCAGGAAGTCAACCAGGTGTTCTTCGACAATGTGCGCGTGCCGGTCGAGAACCGCATTGGCGAAGAAGGCATGGGCTGGACCTACGCCAAGTACCTGCTCGAGTTCGAGCGCGGCGGCACCTATGGCCCGACCTTGCGCAAACAGCTGGCCAAAGTCGCGGCGATCGCCGCGGACCAGCCCGGCGACGATGGCCGGCCGCTACTCGCGGACGCGTGCTTCCGCCGCAAGCTGGCCCAGCTTCACCTGCGCGCGGCCGGGCTGCAGGCGGTGGAACTGAAGCTGTTCAGCGGCGTGGAATCGGGCAAATCGATCGGCGCCGCGTCGAGCATGCTCAAGCTGCTGGGGACGGAGGCCATGCAGGCCATCAGCGAACTGGCCGTGGATGCGGCGGGTCCGGCGGCGCTGCCCTTCGTGCAGGACACCTGGGCGGAGATCCAGGGCCGGGAGGCGCCGCCGCGCGTCGGGCCCGACTATGCCGCCGTGCTGGCGCCGCGCTATTTCAATTACCGCAAGGCTTCGATCTACGGCGGCTCCAACGAGATTCAGCGCAATATCATCGCCAAGCTGATGCTCGGACTCTAGCGCTACCGATACCGGCCGAACTGCCACATGCCGGATGCGGCGGCGGCTGGTGGAAGACAGAAGCCCGCCGAAGCGGGTTTCTGTTTGTACCAGCCGCCTCCGTCAGATCCCGCCGCTATTCGGCCTTGATGTCGTACTCGCGGATCAGCTTCGCCCATGCGGCGGTTTCCTCGCGGATGCGCGCAGCGAGCGCGTCGGGCGTACTGGCCACCGGCTCCATGCCCTGGCGCTGCAGCTCGGTCCGGACCGAGGCCGTGCCCAGCAAGGCACGCACCTCGGCAGCCAGTCCGTCCACGGCCGCCGCCGGCGTGGCGCGCGGCACCAGCAGCGCATACCAGGAACTGACGTCGATGCCGGCCACGCCCTGCTCGGCCAGCGACGGCACGCCGGGCGCGGCAGGCGAACGCTTCGACTGCGTCACCGCCAGCGCGCGCAGCTTGCCCGACTGGATGAATGGCGCCAGCGTCGGCCATGTGCCCAGCAGCACCGGTACCTGGCCGCCCACCACGTCATTGAGCGCCTGCGTCGTGCCTTTATAGGGCACGTGCATCAGCGTCACGCCTGCCTTGTGCCGGAACAGCTCGCCGGCCAGGTGCAGCCCGCTGCCGACCCCTGGACTGGCATAGCCAAGCGGCGTCCCGGCCTGCGCCGACTGCCGCGCGAGCCCGATCAGTTCCTGCACGGAATTCGCCCTGACCGACGGATGCACGGCCAGCACGTTGGGCGAACTGGCCAGCAGCGACACCGGCCGGAAATCACGCTCCACCTGGTAGGACAGCGCCGGGAACAGCGTCGGGTTGATGGTCAGGTTGCCGGCCGGCACCACGAGCAGCGTGCAGCCATCGCCCGCGGCGCGGCGCACGGCGTCGATGCCGATATTGCCGTTGGCGCCGGGCTTGTTGTCGACGATATACGGAACGTTCGCATGCCGTTGCTGCAGCCCGTGCGAGAGCGTGCGTGCGAGCTGGTCGGCCGGCCCGCCGGCCGGGAACGGCACCACGATGCGCACGTTGGCACAGGCGGCCCAGGCATTCTGCGTGGCGAGGCCGGCTGTCACCAGCAGACCCGCCGCCATGGCAGCAAGCCAGCGGCGTCGGGTAGGGAATCCGGCCTGCTTGCCGTCGTAACTGATATGACTTTGCTGCATCGGTTGAAGGTTCAGCCCAGGCCGAACGGCCGGGGCGGTTCGGGCGGACGGTAGTCGAGCAGACGCGACAGTTCCGCGCCGGCGCCCCTGACCATTTCCACCATATTGTCCAGTTGATCCGGGTCGATACGCGAAGCCGGGATGGTTGCCCCCAGTGCCGCCACGACCTTGCCGGTACGGTCGCGCACGGGCGCCGCGATCGTCGAGATGCTGGCCTCGAAGAAGCCTTCATGCAGCACGTAGCCGCGTTCACGGTCGCGCTGCACCATCTCGTAGAGTTCCTCGACCGTGCGCGGCGTGCTTTCCGAAAACACCTCCAGCCGCGCTTCGGGATACAGCGCCCGCAACTCGTCCAGCGACAGGTCTTCGAGCAGCACGCGCCCGAGCACCGTGGCGTGCGCCGGCAGCCGCGTGCCGACGTTGACCGTGCTGGCAAACGGGCGCGGCGACACGGACTTGGCCACGTAGACGATCGAGCGCCCGTCGCGCACCACGAGGTTGCACGGGTAATGGATCTCGTCGCGCAGCCGGTCCAGCAGCGGGCGGCCCAGCTCGGTCAGTTCCAGCGAGGCCAGGTAGTCAAAGCCCAGCCGCAGCACCGCCATGCCGAGCCGGAACTCGCGGCCGCCATCGGTGCGCTCGACGAAGCCCATCATCTCCAGCGTGGCCAGCAGGCGGAAAACGGTCGAGCGCGGCACCTTCAGGCGCCGCGCCAGCTCGGCGGCCGACAGGGTGCGCTCGCGGCTGCTGAACTCGCCCAGCAAGCGCAGGCCGCGCTCCAGCCCCGGCACGATGTACTTGTCCTGGGCGTCTTCGGGCGGCGATTCGGTGGTCATGGTTTGTCTCTGCTATGCGTGTTATGGCGTTCCGGACATGCTTCGGGTGCCTTGCGGGGCCGTTTTCCACCCCTGCGTACACCGGCAACGTTCCCATATATCACGCCTGAGCCCCATAGGGTACCCGTCGCGCCGACAAACCTCGCGCGGCGGCGGGTTGTTCCCCCGCCACGCCATGTCCCCCGCCCTACTTCAGATAGTCGCGCAACCAGGCCGCGCACTGCTCGCCATGCTGGGCCGGCCAGCGCACGACGATGGTCTCGTCACGCCGGCGCAATTCCACGCAGATGTCCGAGAGCGGCCCGCGCTGCGCCGGCGCACGCCCGAACAGCCTGGACAGCAGGCCACCGTTGTCACTGTGGCCGTTCCAGGCCGGAGCGCTGGCTGCATGGCCGTTGTGCGCGGCGAGCGGTGCCGGCGCTGCCATCGCCGGCATGGCAACCGGTGGCGCCGCGGTCGATGCAGCAGCCGGCACCGCTGCGGCCTGGCCGGCCTGCGGCGACAGCCGCGCCAGCAGGTTGGCGCCGAACTCGTCCCACATCCGGTCGGCCTTGGTCTTCATCACGCTCAGGCCAAAGGTGCCGAGCCGACCCAGCACGTCGACCTGGACCCGGATGCGCAACTGGGTCGAGCCGTCCTCCTGCTCCGTCAGGAAGATCTCGCTCGCCTGGCGCAGCGAACTGGCGACCGACGCATCCTCGCCGGTGCCCTCGGTGCGCAAGTAATGCGGCGCGCGCGTCTCGACGATCTTCGTATGCAGGCGGAAGCGTGCATTGATGAACGCGATCTTCACCGCCATGTGCGCGATGTATTCCACATCGCTGATGACCTCGATCGATTCCATGCCGGGCACGCAGGCGCCCATCACGTTCGGGTCGAGCAACAGTTCCCACACGCGCGCCGGCGGCGCCGCGGTGACCAGGATCTTTTCAATTTCCACGCATTTTCTCCGCGGCGGACAGGATGGATTCGACGATGCCGACGTAGCCCGTGCAGCGGCACAGGTTCCCGTTCAGCCCGTGACGGACCTCCTCTTCCGTTGGGTTGGGGTTGTTGGCCAGCAGCGCGCACGACGTCATCAGAAAGCCCGGCGTGCAGTAGCCGCACTGCAGGCCGCCGCATTCCATGAAGCTTTGCTGCAGTGGGTGCAGTTCGCCATCGGCCGCGAGGCCTTCGACGGTCATCACGTGGCGCCCGCGCACCTGCGCGGCCAGCATCAGGCAGGACTTGACGGCCTCGCCGTCGACCAGCACCGTGCAGGCGCCGCAAATGCCCGTTTCGCAGCCGCGCTTGGTGCCGGTCAGGTTCAGGTCGTCGCGCAGCAGGTCGGACAGCATGCGCCGCGCCGGAACTTCGACGCTATGTTCTTCTCCGTTGACGGTGACATCGATGGTGATTTTGCTCATGGCAACTCCTCATTCCGCGGCCACGCCGAACAGCTCGGCGATGGTGCGGCGTGCGACCGTGCGCACGATGTGGCGGCGGAAGTCCTCCGAACCGCGCATGTCCGATACCGCGTTGATGTCGGCGGCCACGATCTCCGCGGCCTCGGCCGCGAGTTCCGCCGTCACGGCCTGGCCGATCAGCAGCGCTTCGGCACGATGCAGGCGGGCCGGGATCGGCGTGGAAGCGCCGACGGCCAGCCGGGCCTCCACGCAGAAATCGCCCTCGCGGCGTACCGACAGCGCCACGCTGGCGAGCGGGCGGTGCTCGGCCGCTGTACGCAGGAACCGCGCGTAGCGCCCGTCCGCACCCGCTGCCGGCGCCGGCAACCGGATCTCGGTAACGATCTCACCCGGCATCAGGGCCGTGACGTAGTAGTCGACGAGAAAATCTTCGATCGCCAGCACGCGCTCCCCACCCGGACCGCTCAGCACGACCTGCGCACCAAGGGCCATCAGGCAGCCCGGCGGATCGGTGGCCGGATCGGCATAGCAGAGGTTGCCGCCGATGGTGCCCTGGTTGCGCACCTGCGGATTGGCCACGCGCGCGGCCATGCTGGCCAGCATCGGATAGTGCGCCTGCACGACGGGCGAGCGCGCCACCTCGGCATGCAAGCTCAGCGCGCCGACGCGCAGGCCCTGACGCGGGTCGAACGCGATGCTGCGCAGCGCATCCAGCTTGCCGAGGTAGACCACATGGCTCGGCGTCAACATGCGCTGGCGCATGCCGAGCATCAATGCGGTGCCGCCCGCGTAGGCGCGGCAGTTGTCGCCGAGGTCCACCAGCATGCGGCTCGCCTCACCGACCGTGGCCGGCTCCAGGAATTCGAAATCACGCATGGGCGGTCTCCATCTCCGTCTCATTGCGCTCGCGCAGCGCCGCCAGCACCTTCTCCGGCGTGATCGGCAGCGAGTGGATACGCACGCCAATGGCGTGATGCACCGCGTTGGCAATCGCCGCCGCGCCGGGCAGGATCGCGGTTTCGCTTGCGCCCTTGGCACCGAACGGGCCATTGGGATCGTTGGACTCCACGAGGTCGGTGCGCAGCATCGGCAGCGCATCGGCCGTGGCCATGGTGTAGTCGGCAAAGTTGCCGTTCTGCAGGCGGCCGTCTTCGTAGCGCAAGTGTTCGTAGAGCGTCCAGCCGATCGCCTGCACCGTCGCGCCGTGGGTCTGGCCATGCACCGCGAGCGGGTTGATCGCCTTGCCGCAGTCGTCGGCAACAAAGCTGTCGATCACGGTCACGCGGCCCGTGCAGGTATCGACCTCGACCTCCACCGCCTGCGCCGCGAACGAATAGGCGGGCGCGACATTGCCGTAGTAGTTGGCGTCATGCATCACGGTGGGCGCGTCATAGGTAGCGCGCACATGGATGCCCTCGCCGCCGTGGCGGAAGATATGCAGCCGTGCGATCTCGGCCAGCGTTGCCGACTTGTCCGCCTGGCCCGGCACGCTGATGCGGCCATCGGCATACGACAGGCTGTCCGCGTCCACGCCGAATTTCTCCGCCACCAGCGCCAGCACCTTCTGCTTCGCTTCGCGCGCGGCGCGCAGCACGGCATTGCCCGAGATGATGGTCACGCGCGAGGCCAGCGAGCCCAGGCAGAACGGCGAGGTATCGGTATCGGGCGCCATCACGGTCACGTGCGACAGCGGGATCCCCATCTCCTGGGCGCAGATCTGGCTGAGCATGGTGTTGGCGCCCTGCCCCATGTCGCATTCGCTGGTCTGCAGCATCACGCGGCCGTCTTCATTGAGCTTGAGCAGGATGGTCGAGCCGTCCCAGTTGCCAAGCGTGCGGTTGCCGCTGACGTGCATCGCCGCCGCAATGCCCACGCCGCGCCGGCGCATGCCGGTGCCGCGCGGCGCGGCGCGCTTGGCGTCCCAGCCGATCGCCTGGCGCGTCATCTCCAGGCACTCCTGCATGCCCGTGCTGCCGATCTGCCAGCCATGCACGCTGGTCTCGCCACGGCCGATGGCATTGCGCTTGTGCACCTCGATCGGATCCATGCCGAGCATCTCGGCCAGCACCGTCAGGTGGCAGTTCAGCGGGAACTGCATCTGCTGCCCGCCAAAGCCGCGGAAGGCGCCGCGCGGCGGGTTGTTGGTATAGGCCAGCACCGCGTGCGAGCGCACGTTGGTGATGCGGTGCATATTGTCGCTGCGCATCGCGCTGACGTGCATGACATCGCCGGCCAGACCGGAAAAGGCGCCGCACTCGGCCGTGATGCGCACGTCCTTGGCCACGATCATGCCGTCCGCCGACAGGCCCATGCGCAACCAGACCTTCGCGGGCACACTCGCGCGCGCCCCCTGGAAATCTTCGAGGCGGTTGTTGACGAGCCGCACCGGGCGATCGAGCCTGGTCGCCAGGAATGCGCAGATCAGGCTGTTGTTCTCCTCGACGATCTTGGCGCCGAAGCCCCCGCCCGTGGTGGCCTGCACCACGCGGATGGTCGAAGCCGGACGATCGAGCGCCTCGGCCAAGCGGCTGCGCGCGAGGAACACCGACTGCGTCGACGCATACACCGTCAGCCGCCCGTTGCCATCCTGCGCCGCGACGGACGCCATCGGCTCCAGGTAGCCCGGATACTGCGAGTGCATGTCGTAGGTCGCCTCGTATACCGCGGCGGCCTCGGCAAAGCCGGCTTCCACGTCGCCGCGCTCGATATGCATCTCATGGCCGATATTGCGCGTGCCGGCATGGATCTCCGGCGCCCCGTCGGCCAAAGCGGCCTCGGGGCTCAGCAGCGCCGGCAACGGCGCGTACTCGACGCGGATCAGGTCCAGCGCATCGCGGGCGATTTCCTCGCTCACCGCCACCACGGCCGCGACTTCCTCGCCCACGTGGCGCACCACGCCGGCGGCCAGGATGCGCTGCTCCTTGCGGTGCGGCCCCCACAGGCGCGTGGGCGTGTCGCGCCCGGTCACCACCAGCTTGACACCGGGCAGCGCCTTCGCCGCCGAGGTGTCGATGCCGGCGATGCGCGCATGCGGGTGCGGGCTGCGCAGCACCTTCGCGTGCAGCATGCCGGGCAGCTTGATGTCGCCGGCATATTGCGCGCGCCCCATGACCTTCTCCCGCGCGGTCACCTGCGGCGTGGACGCTCCCACGATGGACTGGCTCATGCCCGCCTCCTGCGTCTGGTATTGCATCGATCTGCTGCGTGCTGCGTCATTCCGCGGAAATGCCCATGTCGCGGATGACC
This sequence comes from Cupriavidus sp. 22TCCZM01-5, assembly GCF_057798915.1. NCBI lineage: Bacteria > Pseudomonadati > Pseudomonadota > Betaproteobacteria > Burkholderiales > Burkholderiaceae > Cupriavidus > Cupriavidus sp. 22TCCZM01-5. Next base: position 103,119 of record NZ_JBYOJR010000018.1, on the reverse strand, counting down.
TTGCCGAGGCGCTCGTAGTCGGAAGCGTTGACCTTATCAAGCGCCGCAGGGGCGCCACCCACCGGCAGCGCGCCGAAGGTCGCCATCTTTTCCGCGACGTCCGGCAGCTTGATGACGTCGTTAAGCTGCGCGTTGAGCACCTTCACCACCTCGGCGGGCGTGCCCTTGGGCGCCATCACGCCATGCCATGCACCGACCACCACGTCCTTGTAGCCAAGTTCGGCCAGTGTCGGCACGTTCGGCAGCAGCGCGGAGCGCTTCGCATCGGTGATGGCCAGGGAGATCAGTTTGCCCGTGTTGATGTACTGCGCGACCGGGCCCAACGTGACGTAGGCAAAGTTCACGTGACCGGCCACCACGTCGTTGACGGCCGGCGCCACGCCCTTGTACGGCACGTGCTGGATCTTCACGCCCGCGGCGCGGTTCAGCATCTCGCCGGCAATGTGCATCGGCGAGCCCGCGCCCGGGCTGGCATAGGTGAAGCTCTTGCCCGCCTTCGCCGCGGCGATCATCTCCGGGACTGTCTTGACGCCGGCTGCCGGGTTGGCCACCAGCAGCACTGCCTGCACCGCGGTCTGGATCACGGGCGTGAAGCTGTGCAGCGGGTCATAGCTGGCTGCCGGCGCAAGCTTGAGCACCATCGGCGCGAGCGTGAACGGGTTCGGCGTATAGAGCAGCGTGTAGCCATCCGGCTGCGCGCGGCTGACGAAGGAGGTCCCGACCACGCCTGCGGCGCCGGGCCGGTTCTCCACGATCACGGGCTGCTTCAGGCGTGCCGACAGCTTGTCGGCATACAGGCGCGCCATGGCATCCGTGTCGCCGCCCGGCGGATAGGCGACCACCATGGTCACGGTCTTGGTCGGATAGGCGGCGGCAGCGGCCGTGCTGCCCGCGGCAAGCGCCAGCGCCGCCATGGCAGTGGCGGCAAGGAAAAGTCGGCGATCTCGTTTCATCAACAGCTCCTGTGGGGGCGCTTCGCGGCGGGAGTCGGGTCAGTTGTGCTCAACGCGAAGACAGGGTTGGCTCGATGGAAAACATATCTGCGTATGTTTTATTGGTAAAACGCATGTTCACTACAGGAACACAACCACCATCGTAGGTCGCGATTATTGACTACTCAACTTACGTTTATTACCAATTGACAAATTGACTGACGTGTTTTCCGTTCACACTTTTGCCTTTGAGGGCAAAGCGTTCGCCTATGAGACAATCTGGCGCCCTGCACGCCGCTTTCGCGCCTTCCCGGCCCGTTATACGTGCTGAATACGTCTCAACCGGAAAGAACGCGATGACCCGAAGCACCGGGCCTGCAACAGGCCAGCCGGCGCCCCGCACGGAAGACACTCCCTGGACGAACCTGGACGAGGCCGGCAGCGGCCTGACGGTGGACAACTTCCTGACCACCATGCTGAGCCAGCTCATCACGAGGCTGCGCAGCACGGTGACCCAGCCCTATGCCGAACAGTTCGGGCTGACCGTGCCGGAATGGCGCATCCTGGCGCTGCTCGCGCATGCGAAGCGGCTGCCCTTCTCGGAACTGGTGATCCAGTCCACGTCGGACAAGGCGCTGGTCAGCCGCACACTGCGGCTACTGGAGGAACGGGGGCTTGTCCTGCTGGAGACGGAGGGGAACACGCCGCGCAAGAAGCTCATTTGCAGCGTGACGGAGGCCGGGATCGCGCTGCATGACGAGGTCATGCCGCTGGCGCGGCGCGGGCAGGCCGACGTGATCCGGCAGTTGGAGCCGGATGAAAGGCGGGCGGTCTATCTCGGGCTGAAGAAGTTGTTGAAGGGCCAGGGATAAGGCCGGCACTCGACCTCCGTAACGAATGAACAAGAGGGCGCCGCTCATTCTCACGTGAGGTGGCGGGCCTGACGACGGGGGTGAGAAAACCGGTCGTCACGGAAACCGGTCCAGCCGAAGCTGGCCCCGCCCGGCCCGCCGGAAAGCAATTGCGTGCACCAGCGCATCGGGAGGACGAATGATGGCTCGCGCCACCATTCGCCGCAACGTAAACGGGTTCTCACGCCCGACCCCTGCTGTTTCAGGAGCCCGACCAGTCTAGAGAGCCCTGCCGTTCACACTCAAGTAGCGCATTGTGAAAGATTGATGCGGCCAGTCAATCGCAGAATGCTGGGAGATTCAGACGAAGGGCATTGAGGGTTCGGCGCCTGCTCTGCGCGGTCGATCAGCTGCGACACGAGAGGGCTACAATAGCGAGCACGATTTCTCTATGAATCATGCTTTAATTCACTATGCCACTGCACGCGGATCAGCAAGCCGAATTTCTCACCTTTGCCGGTCGCATGGCCGATGCAGCAAGCGCTGTCACGCTCGCCTATTTTCGTGCAGTGATCGATGTGGTGGACAAAGGCGCCACACGCTTTGATCCCGTTACCGTGGCCGACCGGGAAGCCGAGCGGGCCATGCGCGAGCTGATCCGGAGTACCTATCCCACCCACGGCATTCTCGGCGAAGAGGAGCAGCGAATTGTCGGGACCGAGCCGTTCACGTGGGTACTGGATCCCATTGACGGGACACGTGCGTTTATCACAGGACTGCCGCTTTGGGGAACGCTGATTGCGCTCAATGATGGCCAGCACCCGGTACTCGGGGTCATGGATCAGCCGTTCACGCGCGAGCGCTTCTCCGGTGACGGCACCCACGCCTGGCTCAATGGCCACCTATTAAGGGTTCAGCCTTGCAAAGCCCTGTCAGACGCCAAGCTGCTCTGCACGACTCCCGACATGTTTGAAGCGGGTGAACAATGGGAAGCTTTCCAGCGTGTGGCACGTTCCGCCCGAATGCAGCGATACGGCGGAGACTGTTATGGATATTGCATGGTCGCCGCAGGCCAGATCGACGCCGTGGTCGAGGCGGGACTACAGCCTTATGACGTGCAGGCCCTGATCCCAATCATCGAGGGTGCCGGCGGCGTCATGACAAGTTGGACGGGCGACGACCCTCAGAATGGCGGTGCAGTGGTCGCATGTGGCGACGCTCGCGTGCATGAAGAGATTCTGCGTCTACTGAATGCGCGAGGATGAGTGATATGCGATGCCATTCGCTCTGCGCGCAGGGGAATGGCATGACGCTTGGGGCGCAGGGGTTGTTGTACGACCCCCACCCCTTGACCCGCTAGGCGGGTCGAGACAAGCCCATGATGTCACGGGCTTCAGCCGGCGTGGCCACGGACATGCCCAGGTGCTCAATCACGTTGCGAGCACGCTCGACAAGCTGGCCGTTGGTGGCAAAGACGCCACGGCTCAGGTACAGATTGTCCTCCAAGCCAACACGCACATTGCCGCCAAGCAAGGCTGCCTGCGCCATCATTGGCATTTGGTCTCGTCCAATACCGAACGCGGCCCATTGGGCATTCGGCGGAATGAGGTTGCGTTGATAAAGCATTGTCTCCGTGCTCGCGGGCGCTCCCCACAAGACGCCCAGTACCATCTGGAAGAGGGGCACTCCGTCAATCAGGCCCTCTTCGATTAGCGATTTGCCAAACAGAATGTCTCCGGGACTGAATACCTCCAACTCCGGCTTGACGCCGAGCTCCTGGAAACGCCGAGCCATCGCGCGCAGGGTTCGAGTGGTATTCAGGTAGACAAACTCGAGTTTGCCTTCCACCTGGTTTCCAGTCGTAATATCGAGTGAGGCAATTTCCGGCAAACAATCTTCGAGATGCCGGACCCGCTCAGCCACGGGGATGACGTCACTTTCCGGTAGCGCCTTCGATTCGTCTTCGGGATCCGGCAGCAGGAACGCACCCAAGCCACAAGTGAGATTCAGCACGATGTCCGTACCCGAAGAGCGTACCCGGTCGACCACCTCCTTGAATAGCAATGGATCGCGGCTGCCTCCGCCCGTCTTGGGGTCGCGCACGTGAATGTGCGCGACAGAAGCACCGGCCTTCGCCGCCTCCACGCAGGCATCAGCAATCTGTGCCGGCGTAATCGGCATCGAAGGATGCTTGGGATTAAACGGAGCGTTTCCTGTTACGGCACAGGTAAGGATAACTTTGCGTGACATTGTCAGATCTCCCACTCGACGTTTCCGCTGACGGCCAGTAGCTCGCCGGTAATCTTCGCCGCGGCATCCGACGCGAGAAAGAGAACGCTCTGCGCAAGGTCTTCTGGCTGAACCTTGCTGCGCAACGATATGTACTTCAGGTAGTCCGATTCCACCTCTTCGGCGGCACGCCCCGATTCCTGTGCGATGTTGGCGACGATTCGCCGCATCCTGTCGTTATCGATCATGCCCGGCAGGATCGCGTTGCAACGAACATTGAACGGACCCAGCTCGCGGGCTGCATTCAAGGTGAGCGACTCGACTGCGGCTTTTGACACCACATAGGGCGTGCGCATTGGCAGCCGGGTGCGCGTGGACCCGGTCGAGAAATTGATGATTGCGCCATGACGGTGCCGCTTCATGGCCGGGACGACACGCTTCATGAACTGGAACATCGCGCCAACATTGACGTCGAGTGTCTCTCGCCATGCCTCGTCGGGGATATCTTCGATTGCCGCTCGAGGGCCCGCGATGCCGACGTTGTTCACGAGGACCGAGATGTCGCCAAATTGGCGCTCGGCCTCCCGCACGACTCTGCCAACGTCATCGGGCCTACCCACATTGGCGACCGTTCCGGTCATGCCGGGGTTGGCGCGCAGGGTCTCGGCCAGCGCGTCGGCACGTACGTCGCAGATATGCACCAGCGCGCCGCTAGCGCGGAACTGCTCCGCAATAACGCGGCCGACACTATCGGCGCCACCCGTCACCAGGACTCTTTCTTTCATCTTGGAAATGCCTTCTTATCGTTGATTCGAACACCCGGTCACGCTTTCACAGCCCGGCGGATATGCCCTCGTCCATCAACAGGCAACTGCCATGCATGGCGCGCGCGGCGTCGGAGGCTAGGAACGCGATGGCGCCTGCGATGTCCTCGGGCTCGGAGAACGTTCGCGTGCTGGGCGTACGTGCCGCCATGAAATCACGCAGCCCCTGCATGGCAGCCTCATTGCGAATGTCGTCGTTCATGGCGGTGGCCGTATTGCCGGGCGCCACGCAATTGACGTTGATGTTTTCACGGCCCAGTTCGCAGGCCAGGGCACGCGTCGCGAGGATGATGCCGGCCTTCGTCGCGCAATAGATCGCATAGGAGCCAAAGCCGGTCAGCCCGGCGACCGACGCCACATTGACGATTCGCCCTCCACCATTGGCCCTCAGCACAGGCACCACCGCGTCAATGGTGTTCCATGTGCCCTTCAGGTTCGTGTCAATCATCTGGTTGACATGCGTGGCGTCGGAACTGCCAGCCGGTGTCGGCTTGAAGATTCCCGCAGCATTCACCAGGACGTCGATACGGCCGAACGCGTCGTGAACCTCCGCGATAAGCCGGCGGGCCGCGTCGGGATTACGGACGTCGCATGCAAAACCCGCCGCATCGCCCCCTTTGGCATGGATGGCTTCCGCGACCCTGCCGGCCTTCGCCCGGTCCGCGCTGGCAACTACGGCGACGCGGAAGCCCTCGGCCGCGAGCTTCGTTGCGGCGGCTTCGCCAATCCCTTGTGAACCGCCGGTGACGATGGCGACTTTCGTTGTGTCGTGCATTTCCTGCTCCTCTGTTCTGAATTCGTCGACCGCCTTTCGGGCGGGGTTCTGCATCAGGGGCAAAGGTAGCTCTTTTGTGATCACAAATCAAACATATTTTTCATGGGCGCCGAAATTACCCCTTATATCCCGCCGTAAAGTAGTGGTTTACCCGTATTTATCATGTTTCATACTCAATATTCTTGTGATCACAAACATCGATAAATATACTGCCCTCGCTGACGGCGTCATGATGCGACGCCCCACCGGGTTGGCTCACAGGAGACAGTTCATGCGTTTTGCAGTAGACACAGGCGGTACCTTTACCGACCTCATCGTTGAAGATGAGGCCGGTAACTTGCATATGTTCAAGTCCCCCACGACTCCGTCGGATCCAATCAGCGGAGTCCTGGATGCCCTGCAGGTCGCCGCCGACGGCCTTGGGCTTGCGCGCGACACCATGTTGTCGCGCGGCGAGATGTTCATCTATGGAACCACTCACGCGATCAACGCCATCATCACTGGCAACACGGCGCGTACGGCCTTGATCGTGCCGTCTGGCCACCGCGATATCCTTACCTTGCGGGAGGGGGGGCGCCTGGAGCCGTTCAACTTCACGGTGGCGTACCCCGATCCCTTTGTGCCAAGGGCACTCACCTGGGAAGTCCCTGGCCGCATCCTGGCTGACGGAACCGAGCTGGAGCCACTGGACGAGGCCGCCCTCATCCGGTCCCTGGATGAGATGCGGCGCGCGGGGATCGAGGCCGTTGCGGTATGCCTTCTGTGGTCGATCGTGAATCCTGCACACGAGCTGCGGATCGCGGAGTTAATTCAAACCCACCTTCCCGGCGTGCCGTTTACGCTGTCGCACCGCCTCAACCCGATTCCCCGAGAATTCCGTCGGGCCTCGTCCAGCTGCATCGATGCTTCCCTGAAGCCGATGATGCGGGCCTACATGCATACGCTGGTGGATCGGCTCAAGTCAGCGGGCTTCCCGGGACGCGTCGTGGTGGTCACCTCGCAGGGCGGCGTCATGGATGCAGACCACGTCGCGGACGCCCCCATTCATCTCATCAATTCCGGCCCTTCGATGGCCCCCGTTTCCGGCCGCTACTTCGCGCGGGCCGACGAAGACACAGGAACGGCAATCGTGGCCGACACCGGCGGCACGACCTACGATGTCAGCCTGGTGCGCCGCGGCCGCGTGCCGTGGTCCCAGGAAACCTGGATCGGCGCGCCCTACCGCGGCGTCATGACCGGCTTCCCTTCGGTGGACGTGAAAAGCGTGGGTGCAGGGGGTGGCTCCATCGCCTGGGTAGACAGTGGCGGCATGCTCCACGTTGGCCCTAGCAGTGCCGGCGCGGTGCCGGGGCCCGTTTGCTATGGCCGAGGCGGAACGTTCCCGACTGTCACGGACGCCTCGCTCGCGTTGGGCTATATCGACCCCGACTTCTTCCTCGGCGGCACCATGAAACTGGACGCCGTTGCTGCGCGTGAGGCAATTCAGGCCCATATCGCCACTCCGCTGGCTATGTCCGTGGAAGCAGCCGCGGCCTCGATCATCAGCATTGCCACCGAGAACATGGTTCAGGCCATCTGCGACATCACCATCAACCAGGGCATCGACCCAAGCGAGGCCGTCCTCATCGGCGGCGGTGGCGCGGCCGGACTGAATTCCGTACTGATTGCACGTCGCCTGAGTTCGCCGCGCCTGGTCATTCCGCAAGTCGGTGCCACCATGAGCGCTGCCGGCGCCATGATGTCCGACCTGACCTCTCATTACCACGCCACCTTCTTCACGCGAAGCGACGCCTTTGACTTCACGGGAGTGCGGGAAGTCCTGAACGACCTCACGGGTCGTTGCCAGGAATTCATCGATGGGCCAGGCAAGGGCTCCCTGGCTCAGACCGTAACACTCTGGGCAGAGGCACGCTATCCGGAGCAGGTATGGGAACTTGAGGTGCAGCTGCCTCCAGATGGACTCCACACAGAAGCGGATATTGCCGCGCTGGTCGAAGGCTTTCACCGCGCCCACGAAGAAGTCTTTGCGATCCGCGATGCGGACTCGCCCATCGAGATCGTGGGCTGGCGAGCGACGGTTGCCTGCCGCATCCGCACGCAGGAGGGCGGCACGCTTGCCAACTCGATCGCGCGCCCGATCGCAAACCCCGTTCGCAAAGCCTATTTCGAGGGCGCGGGCTATGTCGACACTGCGGTGGTCCGCTTCGAAGCACTCGATTCCTCGGAAACCGTCCAGGGACCAGCAATCATCGAGTCGTCATTCACCACTGTCGTGCTGAACCCTGGGGCGAGCGCCACGCGCCGGGCAAGCGGCAGTCTTTCTATTCTTCCCGGCCGCGATTAATCAGGAGCCACTCATGCAACGAGACCAGATCGAGCGTCCCGCCACGGATGGCGTCCAGCTCGCATTGATTACCAACCGGCTTGAAGGCGTCGCCCGCAAGATGGCCAATACACTGCTTCGTAGTGGTCGGTCAGGCGTGCTCAATATCGCACGGGACTTCTCCTGCTGCATCGTCACCGCGGATTGCCAGCTGCTGGCAGCGGCCGAAAGCCTTCCCATCCATGTGCTGAGCGGTCCGGACATGATGAGCGCGACCATGAAGCAGTTCCACCCTGAACTGCGCCGTGGCGATGCGTTCCTCCACAATTCGCCCTATCACGGCTGCTCTCACCCGGCCGACCACACAATCCTGGTGCCGGTGATCGATGACCAGGGCGTTCACCGCTTCACGGTGGTGGCCAAGGCGCACCAGGCCGACTGCGGCAACTCGGAGCCAACCACTTATATGGGCGGGGCCCGCGACATCTACCATGAGGGAGCCCTGATCTTCCCCGCGGTCAAGGTGCAGCAGGACTACAGCAATATCGACGATATTGTGCGCATGTGCAAAATGCGCATTCGCGTGCCCGAACAATGGTGGGGTGACTATCTCGCGATGGTTGGTGCCGCCCGCATTGGAGAGCGCGAACTGCTGGCGCTGGGTGAAGAACTCGGATGGGACCGACTGGAGCAGTATGCAGTCGATTACCTGGATTACTCCGAGCAGCGCATGATCAGCGCCATTCAGTCCCTGACTCCCGGGCGCGGGACGGGCACCAGCACCCATGACGCGCTATTCCCCGGCATGCCGGAGGAAGGCGTAACAATCCGCGCCGAGATCGAAGTCGATGCCGTCAATGGCAAGGTGACGGTGGATCTGCGTGACAACCCGGATTGCCTGCCGTGTGGTCTCAATCTCAGCGAAGCGTGCGCACGCACGGCCGCGATGGTTGGCGTCTTCAACAGTATCGAGCACACCGTGCCCAAGAACTCAGGGTCCTTCCGCCGAATCGATATTCGCTTGCGCGAAGGCTGCGTGGTTGGCATCCCGCTGCATCCCACCTCGTGTTCCGTCGCCACCACGAATATGGCCGACCGCGTCGCCAATGCCGTGCAGACCGCCGTGGCAGAGATGGCGGATGGCGCCGGACTGGCGGAATGCGGTGCCGTGATCCCACCGGCAATCGGTGTGATTTCGGGCGTCGACCCCAGTACGGGTCACCGTTTCATCAACCAGCTGTTCCTTGGCTTCACCGGCGGCGCCGCGGGGCCGACGGCCGACGCATGGCAGACGATCGGACACGTTGGTAACGCGGGCCTGTGCTTCCAGGACAGTGTCGAACTCGATGAAATGCGCCACCCTCTGTTTGTTCGCTCTCGCAGCTTTGTGCCCGACAGCGAGGGAGCCGGACGCTACAACGGTGCGCGAAGCATGTTTGTCGAGTTCGGCCCGCGCGGTTGCGAAATGGACATTGGCTACGTCAGCGATGGCTCTGTTAACGGCCCCAAGGGCGTCCGTGGCGGTCTCGCCGGTGCCAACTCCGCGCAGCAGCGACGCCTGGTATCCGGCAGCCTCGAAGCCCTGCCGGCCGGCGGCGTCGTCACACTGCGCGACGGCGAGACCATCCTGTCCTATTCCTGCGGGGGCGGAGGCTACGGCGACCCGCATACCCGAGACCCCGAGCTGGTTCGAAAGGACGTGACTGAGGGTTACTTAAGCATCGAGCGTGCGCGTGACGTCTATGCCGTGGTAGTCAGTTACGACGGCGCAATGGATAGCACGGCGACCGCGCGATTGCGTAACGAAGCCTCGACACGGAAGGCGGCGTGATGCGGGTACGTTTTGGCAAATCGATACCGTCGATCGGCAAGTCCTGCTTCCTTGCCGACAATGCGACTGTCGTGGGCGCCGTGACACTGGGAGAGAACAGTTCCGTATGGTTCTCCGCGGTACTGCGTGCGGACGTGGAACCGATTACCATCGGTGCCCGGACCAACCTCCAGGACGGCGTTGTCGTGCATGCCGACCCAGGGCACCCCGTCATCATCGGCGATGGCGTAAGCGTCGGCCATCAGGCTCGGCTGCACGGATGCATCGTCGCGGATGGGTCCTTGATCGGAATCGGGGCCACGGTGCTGGACGGGGCGCGGATCGGCGAACAGTCCCTGATCGGGGCCGGTGCGCTGATTCCTCCCGGAAAAGTCATCCCGCCGCGAAGCCTTGTCATGGGTACGCCAGGCCGTATCGTGCGAACGTTGACCGATGAGGAAGTCGCCGAGCTGGCTTGGGCAGCCGATGAATACGTGAAGCTTGGCCGAGCCTACCTGCAGGAAGCGGAACAGGCCTTTTAGGGCCCGCGAAGGCTGGGAGGCCACTGGCGCTCGCCATGCGCTGTCGACTCCAGCGTATTACTCCGTCGTCGCCGGGGCCCTGCCCCGGCGCTTTCGTTCCGCGGCAGGCACCAGAATCGGCGTACCGTCCGCAGCGAAGATCTGCGTCTTGTACCACTTGGCCGCATCGAGGATATCGGACTGCACCGCGTCGCTGGATGCTTGCGGATCGCGCTTTGCAAGCGCGGCCAGAATATTGAAGTGGTGCATGATGCCCCGGTCATGCAGGATCTCGCGGGTCGACTGCATTTGCTTCATGACCGCTGCAATGTAGGGCCCGCTCTGCAGCCAGAGCATTTCAATGAGCGAGACCAGCAACTCCGAACGCGAGGCCCGGTAGATCGTAAAGTGCAATTGCTCGTTTGCCGCGACCGCGGCCGGCACGTCGCCAGCGTCCACAGCGTGACTGTAGTCTTCCGCCGCAGCCTTGATCAGGGAGAAGTCTGCCTGCGTCATGCGCTCGGCGGCCAGCCAGGCAGCGCGCCCCTCGAGCGTGGCACGCGTGTCGATGAGATCGTCCAGGCGCTCCACCGACACATTCGGGACACGCAGCGTCCGATTCGGCAGCAGCTCCAGCGCGCCCTCGGTTACCAGGCGGCTTACGGCTTCGCGGACCGGCATTGTGCTGGTGCCGAGCAAGGCGGCAAGACCGCGAATGGTCACCGGGCTCCCCGGCGAAAAACGCCCTGCTCGCAACGCGTTGGCCAGTTCGGTATAAGCGCGTTCACGGAGCGCAACATTGGTCAGCCGGGAAACCGCCGGACCGTCGTCGTCGAACCCGCCCTTGTCTTGGCGCCCCTGTTCGCCCAGCCCGTCCATGGATGCTCCTGTGATCTCTGATAGTAGAAGCGCCCTAAAAACAGCATCGATCGCCTCGAATGCGCTTTTAGGGCTTATTTGTGATCACAATTATAGGCGATCCGGCATTGGACTGTCGAATCGCCACAGGAGCAGTGGCTCAGGATACGCCAGCGAGTTTCTCCAGCGCCCACTGGTCGGCTGCGCGCGACAGGGGCTCGCCCGTCTGGCGGGCGCGCATGAACAACGACTCTACCCGGTCGGCGATGCGCAGCACCTCGGCATCCACATCCGATTCAGCAAAGCCGCCCTCGTATTCACGGACGCAACTGATAATTCCGCCCGCGTTCACGAGATAGTCGGGCAGATAGGCGATGCCACGCTCATGCAATGCGTCGCCATCGGCATCTGTGGCCAACTGGTTGTTGGCCGCCCCTGCTACCAGGCGCGCACGCAGGGCAGGAATGCTGTGCCGATCCAGCGTCGCGCCCAGCGCGCAGGGTGCCAGGATGTCGACATCCTGCGCGGCGATATCATCCACCGCAACGACGGTGGCGTCGAACACGCGATTTGCCGCGGCGGTGCGGATAGCGTCAATATCGGCCACCACCAGCTTGCAGCCCGAGCGGTGAAGGCGCTCGGCCAGCGCCCAGCCTACTGCGCCAAGGCCCTGCACCGCGACGCGAAGGCCCTTCAGATGCCCAGCGCCGAATACATGCAATGCGCCACGCTCAATGGCGGCAAATACCCCCAGGGCAGTCTTTGGAGAGGGATTGCCACCAAAGCCGTTTGCGCGCGGAATACCCGCCGCATAAGGCGTGACTTCGCGCACCGAAAGCATATCCGACACCGATGTGCCGACATCTTCCCCAGTGATATAGCTGCCGGCCAGGGCTTGCACCGCCCGGCCGAAGGCCTGGTACATGGCCTTGCGCTCATGCTGCCCATCTCCGCGCAAGATAACGGCCTTGCCTCCGCCAAACGGAAGATCCGCCATTGCATTCTTCAGGCTCATTCCCCGCGACAGGCGCAAGGCGTCTTCCATGGCGGCGAGGTCCGACCCATAGTTCCAGTAGCGGCATCCTCCGAAGGCCGGACCGCGCGCTGTGCTATGGATGGCAATGATGGCCCGTAGTCCGGTTTTTTCATCCGTAACCAGCGTGATGCGCTCGTGGGGCGTGGTGCCGGCCAGGCAAAAAAGGCTCACGGAATGATGATCCGCGCCTGAAACTTCGTGTGCGTTCATTGGGAAAAGTGGTAAGTGCCATAGAAATGGTGCCGACCGAAGCCGGCACGCATGATTGCGTCATCCGTCACTGCGCCCGATCTTCTCTCGAAGGCGTTCGAACTCCGGCCTCGCCTCTTCGAAATGACGGATCTTGACGTGCCCAAATCCCCGGACCTTCTCGTATAGCCGGACCAGCGCGACAGCGTCATCCACGGTCTTCAGTGACAATCGCTCGAGAACCGCATCGACATCGCGCTCGAATTCGATAATCAGCCTACGCTCCAGCTGACGGTCGGCCTGCAGGCCAAAAGGATCGAGCACCGTTCCACGCAGTACCTTGCCGTGCCGCAGCATATGCATCAGCGGCACGATGAACCAGCCCTTCAAGGCAATCTTGCGACGCATTCCATCGGCACCGCGGGCTCGCGCCAGGATCGGGGGAGCCATATGAAAGACACGCTGCGCTCCGGGTGCAAAACCTTGCAGCAGGGCTCGCGACGTCACAGGGTCCGTGTGAAGACGTGCCACTTCGTACTCATCCTTGTAGGCGAGGACCTTGAAATAGCTACGTGCGACAGCTTCCGTCAACGCCCCTGGCGTACCCGCGATATGACCTTCCGCACGGGCGACACGGTCCACGAGGACGGCATACCGCCGGCCATAGGCGGCATTCTGGTAGGCACGAAGGTCTTGCGCGCGTGCGCTGACGAATCCGCCGATGGTGAATGGCTCGCTTGCCGCAGCGGCAGCTTGCCCCGCCTTCTGCAACGCCGTCTGGTCGTGGGCCAGAATCCGGCCCCACAGGAACGCCCGCCGGTTGGTCTCGACAGCAGCGCCATTGAGTTCAATGGCACGCTGGATAGCGATCTCCGAAACCGGGAGCCAACCGCGTTGAAAGGCATGGCCCACCAACATCAGGTTAGCCGCAAAGGTATCACCGAATATCGTTTGCGCTGCGGCGCTCCAGTCATGGAATTCCGCCCTGCCCTCACCAAGCACACGTTCGATTGCATGCCGATGCGCCAGCAGGGAAATCTGCATATCGCCATTGCCGACAAAATCCGCGGTCGGTGTCATTGCGGTTTCCACCACAGCATGCGCCGAGTCTGGATGAAGCCTTGCCAGCACATCCGGCGAGGCCGCCACGACAGCATCGCAGCCAAGCAAAAGATTGGCGCTCTTCGACTCGATGCGTGCCGTGGCAATGTGGTCAGGCGACCGGGCCAGCTGTATATGGCTGACAACCGCCCCATTCTTCTGGGCCAGGCCCGTGAAATCGAGCGTCGAGGCGCCACGACCTTCCAGATGAGCCGCCATGGCGAGGATTGCGCCAACGGTGACGATCCCGGTCCCGCCGATCCCTGCCACAAGTACCCCACAATGCTGCAGTAACTCGGGCGAAGTCGTGGCGGGTGGTGGCAACGTAAGCTGCCACTCGGCTTCCAGACGCTGCAGCGTGCCTGATTGCACCACGCTTTGCCGCTCCCCCTCGATGGTCACGAAGCTTGGGCAGTAGCCTTGCACGCAGGTCATGTCCTTGTTGCACGCTGACTGGTTGACAGCACGCTTGCGGCCAAGCTCCGTCTCCAGCGGCTCGACGGCAATACAACCGGAGCGCGCCGAGCAGTCTCCACAGCCCTCGCACACGGCAGGATGGATAGCGACGTGCCGTTTGGGCGTCGCCAGCGAACCGCGCTTGCGCCGGCGACGCTTCTCGGCCGCACACGTCTGGTCATAGATGATGGCGGAAACGCCGCGGTACTCGCGCAGGCGCTTCTGAACGGTATCAAGTTCGCTGCGCTCCACCACTGCCACACTGGCGGGCATTTCGCCCGTCGAGTGATACCGCGCGGGTTCCTCCGAGACCACCACGATTTCTCTCACCCCTTCGGCCATGAGCTGCGCGGCGACCTTCGATACCGTCAGGCCCCCTTCGGTCGGCTGGCCACCGGTCATTGCGACCGCATCATTGAAGAGGATTTTGTAGGTCACTGCGGTCCCCGCCGCCACGGCCTGCCGAATTGCCAGGCTGCCCGAATGCTGGTAGGTCCCGTCGCCCAGGTTGACGAACAGATGTGGCATGGTGGAGAAGCTCGAAAGACCGACCCACTGCACGCCCTCGCCACCCATCTGACAGAAGGTTGCGGTTCGCTCACGCTGCCCCAGCGCCATGATGTGGCATCCGATGCCGGCCGCAGCATACGAACCGTCTGGCAGGCGCGTGGAGCTGTTATGCGGGCAGCCGGAGCAGAAGAACGGCTTGCGCGACAGGACCGGCTCGGCCGCCTGGATTGGGATCACCCGTGAACGGGCACACGCTTCAGCGCTGGCACGGTCCGTCCCGCGCGCCTCTGCGAGAACAACGCCCTGAGCGTTGAAGAACCCGCGAAGGACACCTGCTACCTGCTCAGGAGAAAACTCCATCGTTGCAGGCAACCACGTTTCACCGTCAGGCCCGTGCTTGCCGTACACCGCGGGACGGACTTCCGCCCGGTGGTTGTACAGCAACGCCTGGATCTGTTGCTCGACCATACTGCGCTTTTCTTCCACCACGATGAGCGCTCGCATGCCCGCGCAAAAGCGCTCCACCCCTTGCCCCTCCAACGGCCAGGACATGCCGACCTTATAGACACCGATACCTTTGGATTCCAGCGCGGCCGTATCCAGATCAAGGCGCCGCAGCGCCGCCATCACATCGAGATGAGCCTTGCCCACAGTGATGATCCCGACTCTGGCGTTTGCCGGCCGTACCACCGCGCGATCGATCGGATTGGCACGGGCAAAGGCAAGCGCGGCGGGCAGCCGTTCCTCGATCAGGCGCCGCTCGAGTTCGGCGCGCTGCTGCGGCCATCGTATGTTGATATCGAGACCAAAACCTCGTTCGGGAATCTGGATATCCGTGGGAACAGCAAAGCCACCATGCAGGCCTGCGCCAGATAGCGTCATCGACCTGCCACTCTCCACCGTTTCGGTAATTGCCTTGAATGCGACCCACAATCCGGAAAAGCGCGAGAGTGCGTAGCCAAACAGGCCGAACTCGATGTACTCCTCCACGGAGGACGGGAACAGGATGGGCATCATCGCCCCCTCGAACACGTGATCCGTCTGGTGCGGGAACATCGAAGACTGCGCCGCGTGATCATCCCCCGCGACCGCAAGTACGCCACCGTGGCGCGACGTGCCGAGGATATTGGCATTGCGGAATACGTCACCGGTTCGATCAACGCCTGGCCCCTTGCCGTACCACATCGAGAACACCCCTTCGACCCGCTTCCCTGGAAAGGCATCAATCTGCTGTGCTCCCCACAGCATTGTTGCCCCCAGATCCTCGTTCAATCCGGGTTCGAAGCGAATATCGTGCTCGGCGAGCATCTTGCGCTGTCGCCACAGCTCTTGATCCAGCCCGCCAAGCGGTGATCCACGATAGCCAGACACCAGACCACCGGTGCGTAACCCGGCGACGCGGTCGGCTCGGGCCTGTTCGAGCAGGATACGCACCAGCGCCTGTGTCCCCGTGAGAAACACTCGTCCGGAAGCGCGCAGATAGCGATCCTCCAGTCGGTAGCTTTCATCGGTAAGAAAGTGGTTCTCGTTTGCGCGCTGGTTCATGCTTTGCCTCCGTGCTTCTGATTGCTTGTGCGAAAATTCTAGGTATCCATCGCCTTTGATATGTGCCAAACTGACTCAAATAATTGACTCCAATTAGCACGATCCGCTGATCTTTTTTCCGAAATACCTTCAGGTGTGCCAAATGCGTTTTGACCGTATCGATGTGCGTATCCTTGCCGAACTTCAGCGCGATGCGCGGGTACGGGCGAACGAACTGGCGGAGCGAGTTGGCCTCTCGCCGTCCCCGTTCTATCGACGTATCCGGCTACTTGAGGAAGAGGGAGTCATCGACGGCTATGTCACGCTGCTAAACCAGGAGAAAGCCGGCTTTCCCGTCAGCGCATACGTGCAAGTGGCAATCGAAAAGAAGACAGAAGAGCGACTGGCACGCTTTGAGGCGGCCATCGCGAAACTCGACGAGGTGATGGAGTGCTATTTGATGACAGGCAGCTTCGACTACATGCTCCGTGTCGTTGCACCCGATATCGCAGGTATCGAGCGATTCGTCATGACGCAACTGACGACCATTGAAGGCGTCAGTGATATCAGTACCTCGCTAGCGCTGCGACGGGTGGTGTACAAGACAGCGCTGCCGGTCCAGGAGCGAAATGGCTCCTAATGATGCGGATGCGCCGGAATTCTCCGGCGCATCCGATACACAGGTCAGCCGGCTAAACCATGGGAGGTTCGGCTGAATTGCGGCGGCACCTAGAACAGCGTACGGATACCGGCGCCCACCGCCAATTGATTGTGTCCGATCGTCGCTGGGCTGGCGAGGATGCTTGTGTTACTCCCCGCACCCAACATGCCCTTGGGCTTGTTATTTGAGTACGCGACGTCGACGTACAAGGTGGTGCGCTTCGAGAACGCATAGCCAGCCCCGATCTTGTAGAGGTCTGCACCGGCTTCACTGACCTGCTTGTCCTGGAGGTGCAGCCAGTCGGCGGTCAGGCGCCAGGCAGGCGTCGCTTGATAGGCAGCTCCGACGTAGTAGTAATTCTGGTCTGCTCCGGTGGTCGGGTTCTTGAACTTGGCAAGATTCACCCCGGTCTTAAGTGCCCCCCACGTATAGGTAACGCCGATGGTATAGGCGCGCATCCAGGGATCGTTGGTCTGCCCTGTTGGATCCTTGCCATCGAAGTATCCCGACGCGAAGCCAATTTTTCCATTGGTCCAGTTCAGGTTGGCCGTCAACGTGGACTTGTTCGAGAAGCTGCCCGCCGTACCACCAAGGCCGTAGGTGACGCCACCGCTGAATCCATAGAACTCATCCGGCAGCATGTACTTGATCGACTTGTTGACCCACGTGTACATCAGGCCACCATTGACAGCGCTGTTTGTACCTGAGGCAATACCGGAAAACCCTTCGCTCGTTTTGAGGTTCGATGAATTCTGGAAGGTCGCGTTCGCGAGCGACCCGAAGTTCATGTACCCCGTGGCATCACCGGCCGAGATGCCATCGAAGAATGAAGACCAGTTGCGCCCTAAGCGCACTGTCCCCCAAGGTGCAACGACACCGATGGTTGCCCCACGGTCGAACAGCGATCCATTATCGTGAGGAAATGGAACAGACGCATTGGCCGCGCCGGTGTCCGCCGCAAAGCCACTCTCCAGCTTGAACGCAATCTTGTACCCCTCGCCAATGTCTTCAACGCCGATGAGACCCCAGCGACTGGTCAGCTCATTCCCGGAGGCGAGTGCCAGCGCACCAGCGGCGCGCCCCGTGGACGGATCCACTCCGGCCACCGATCGATAGTTCAAACCGACGTCGAGCACGCCATATAAGTTCAGGCTTGCGCGGGCGGATCCACCAAAGCCCATACCGATAGCAGTCAGCGCTATTCCGATTCGCCTGACTCCCTGCCTGCGCCGCCGCTGACAGGCCACGCCTCGCATTGACTGTACGACTGCCACTTCTTGATTCCACTTCATGTGTCTCCTCCAAGAAAAGCATTTCGATGCAATACCGGTTGCCGCCCTTACCAGCCTCGGGAACGCATTGTCGATATGCGTAACTCGTCAGGCCAGCGCCGGTGCTTCTGCCGACGCGACGCCCAGGAAGCGCTCCATCAGTACCGGCTGGCCTGCCAGTTTGGTCGCGCGATCCGTATATGCGACGCGTCCACTGACGAGAACCGCCACATCGTCAGCGACCGAAAGCGCAATCTTGCTGTTCTGCTCGACGAGCAGGATCGATATGCCAGCCTCCCGCAGCCGCGCAACAATCGCCGAGACTTCATCAATCATTTGGGGAGAAAGCCCCTCCGTGGGCTCATCCATCAGCAGCACGCGCGGGCGGCTCAACAGCGCCCGTCCGATTGCCAGCATCTGTTGTTCACCACCGGAAAGCGTTGCGGCACGCTGATGGAATCGTTCCCCTAGTCGTGGAAACATCTCCACAATCTGCGCGATAGTCCAGGGCGGACCTGCATGGGCAGCGTCGGCGGTCCTGGCAACGTTAAGGTTTTCGCGTACCGACAGGAGCGAGAAAAGGCGACGACCTTGCGGAACCAGTGCCACGCCGCGTCGGACAATGCTCTCAACCGGCAGCGCGACGATGTTTTCGCCGAACAACTGAATGGCTCCTCGATACGCTGGGACCATGCCCATGACCGTATGGATGCAGGTCGTTTTGCCCGCGCCGTTTCGGCCGAGCAGCGCAAGCACGGTACCAGGGCGAACGGTCAGCGAAACGTCCTGCAGGATTTCACTTTGGTCGTAGCCCGAGGTAACGCCGGACAGCGCGAGTGCGGGAAGGGTATTAGTGGCCAAGGTATATCTCCTGCGTGCGCGGGTCGGCCAGGACAGAGCGCTTGTCCCCATCAACGACAACGCGGCCGCTCTGCAGCACCGTGATGGACTCGGCAAAGGAAAGCGCCACATCCATGTCGTGCTCGACCATCACAATCGTCAGAGCCTTCGGCAGGTGCGACAGCAGTTCGGCAACGCCCACGCGCTCAGCTCCCGACAACCCCGCCAGCGGCTCGTCCAGAAGCAGGATGCTGGGCTGCTGTGCAAGGGCCATAGCAATCTCCAGCCGCCGCAGTTCTCCGTACGAGCAGGCGTGCACGGGTGTTTCGGCGCGGACCTCGAGGTCCACACGCGCCAGCACGGCACGGGCCTCAGCCTCGAGCGCTGAGCCGCCGAAACGCTTCCAAGGACTCAAACGGTCGGGTGTGGTCGATTTCCCAGTCAGCGACATCAGCACGTTCTGCAACAGCGTCTTGTCGCGAAAGGGCGTGAGTATCTGATAGGTCCTGCCCACGCCCATGCGCGCCCGGGCATGCGTGGGTTTGGCTGTGACATCTTGTCCAAGCAACGAGATGCGGCCGCGCGTGGCACGCAGATCTCCCGCGATCAGATTCAGCAAGGTTGTCTTTCCGGCGCCGTTCGGCCCCAGGAGTAGCCTGCGCTCCCCCCGCCGTATCGTCAGATTTACACCGTCCACGACGCGCAAGGCGCCGAACGAGATAGACAGGTCAACAAGGCCGATTGCAGTCGAGCTGCCGTCGACAGAGACCCCCGAAGCGGCGGCATGCGTACCGACCGGTAGGACTGCAGAGTGGATCATCGAATGCTCCTGCTGCGAAAGAGAGAAGCCAGGCCGGGCACGATCCCCGCGGGAACAAACAGCACCACAGCAATGAGCAGCAGGCCCAGGAACGTTGGCCAGCTCTCGATATAGCCGCTTACCAGTACGCGAAAGCCGACAACGATCGCTGCACCGATCACAGGTCCGAGCAGCGTGGCAGGGCCGCCGACTATGACCATCAGCAAGCTTTCCGCGGTTTCGCCAAGCGATAGCGCGTGGGGACTGATGAATTGCTGGTGGAAAGCAAGCAGCACCCCTGCAATCGCTGCTACCAGTCCGGCAAATGCGAAGGCGAGCAGTCGAATACGCCAGACATCAAAGCCCAGGGCGGACATCCGGCGCGGCTGCGATCTCGTGCCGTCCAGACAGCGGCCGAGTTGCGAGCGCATGAACCTGTGCACCAGGCACTGCATCGCGAGAAAGCAGACCGCCACGAACTCAAACCAGACGATGGGATTTCCCGTATCCACCCACGGCAGCGCAGGCCTGGAAATTCCAGTCATGCCATTCTCACCGCCCGTCACGCTGCCCCAGTGCATGGCTACTCCCCACAGCACCTGGGCAATAGCCAGCGTGATCATGCCGATACTGAGTCCACTGGTTCGCAGCGCAAGCATCCCGACGACTACAGAGAGCGCTACGGCGGCGCCCACTGCAATGGCTGCGAGCATCCAGGGCCCCAGCCCTGTGTGCTGGCCGGCGATGGCTAACCCATAGGCGGCCGCACCCGCTAGCGCCGATTGTGCGAACGACAGCAATCCCCCCAGCCCAAGAAGCAGATTAAGACTGGTTGCAACCAAGGCGGCGAGCATGATGTGGATCGCCAGGTCCAGGTAGAAAGGCGAATCGCTCGCCAGCGGCAGCATCAGGACCAGTGCACCAGCAAGGCAAGGGCCGAAGAAAAAAGTAGGGATTTTCATGCCGCGACCCTCCCGAACAATCCCTGGGGCCGATACGCCAGCACGACGATCATCGGCACGAACAAGAGCACGTATGACATCTCCGGTACAAGCGACTGTCCGAAGCTATGGACCAGGCCTGTGATCAGGCTTCCGAGCATTGCGCCGGGAATACTCCCCGTACCCCCCAGCACGACGACGATCAGCACCAGCGGAAGCACCTCCATATCGAGCCCGGGAAACACCGACAAAATTGGTGCGCCAATCGCGCCGCCCATGCCAACGAGTGCCGCGCCGGCGAAGAAGATCGTCATGAAGAGTCGGTCGACGCGAATACCGACGGCACGGGCCATGGCCCGATCCTCAACGGCCGCGCGCAATCGGGCGCCGATCAGCGTCCGGGACAGCGAAAGGTCCAGAGCCACCGCGGTCACCACGGCAAGTGCCATGACGAACAGTCGATAGATGGGAAAGGTCAGCTCGCCAAGGGACACCGCACCCGTTAAGCGTGGTGGCACCGCGACCTCCAGCGGCATGCCGCCCCAGACGGTCTTGCAGCTGTCGGCAATGACGAATGCCATCCCAAGCGTCGCCAGCACCTGTGCCAGCTCGTTTTGCGTAATCCGCTGCAAGATCGCGCGCTCCAGTACGATCCCGAGAATGCCGACGACGATGGCACAACCCAGTGCGGCAAGCACAAACGGCAGTCCTGCATCGACCAGCGTGACACAGAGGTATCCCCCCAGCATGAACAAAGCGCCATGCGCCATGTTGGGGATGCTCATCAAACCGAAGATCAGCGTGAAGCCCGCCGCCATCAGAAACAGCACTGAGGCGAAGGTCAGCCCGTTGAGCGTCTGGATCAGAAACGTAGACATGGTGAATCCTTGACGCATCAGTCGAGGTTGCGTGATGGTGGGTAGTCCCGCGAATAGACGGGATTGGCCAGGAACGCAGACGGGTCATACGTCCAGAACTGGGTGACACCCGGGTATTCACGAACGACCGTGTTGACCAGCTTGCCCCCGACGCGCGCGACCTTGCGAATGTAGACAGTCACCACGGGGTTCCCGAGGCGATCCAGCGTTAGCGGACCGCGAGGGCTTTGCGATATGCGAACCGCATGCATCGCGTCCGCAAGGGCACGGCCCGTCAGCGTGGTTGTGCCACCCGCTTGCAGCGCCTGCTCGAGAATCAGCCCGGCGCTGTAGCCGCCGGTTGCATAGAAGCCTGGCGCGATGTGGTACTGCTTGCGGAAGCCCGCGACATAGCGGTCGTTGGCGGGCGTGGCGATGGCACCGCTATACCAACCGGCGGAGACAATGCCGAGGGCCTCGTCGCCCATCTTCTCAAGCAGAGATTCATCGACCGTATTCATCCCCGCCAGCAGGGGAATCTTCTGCTTGAGCCCATAGTCGCGGTACTGCTTCAGGAAGCGCGCTGCATTGCCGCCAGAGAAATTGATCAGGACCGCGTCAACGCTCGGGCGAATCTGCGCGATCACGGTCGCGAAATCCGTGCCGTTGAATGGCGCCCACAGCTTTTGGACAATCTTCCCGCCGGCTTCCTCGAAGGTCCGCTGGAATCCAGCTACCGTTTCATGGGAGAAGGAGAGGTCCTCTGCAACGACCGCGATGCGCCGGTACTTGAGGGTATTGGCGGCGTACTCGCCAAACGGATGCATGGCCTGCGCGGAAGTCGACGAGCTTCGCACCATCCAGGGGTCCGCCTTGCGCTGGGTCAGGTCTTCGGCTGCGGCGGAACTGAGAATGACCGGGATCTTCGCGCGCGCGATATCGTCGCGAATGGCAACGGCCTCGAAGGCGGCTAGCGGGCCGACCACAACATCGACACGGTCGCGCTCGGTCAGTTGCAGGAACTTCGCCTTCGCGACTGCCGGCGACGCCGCAGTATCGGCCACCACTACCTCCACGTCGCGGCCAGCAAGCTTTCCTCCCCGCTCTTGCAGCAGGTATTCGAAACCGTCCTGCATCTGTTGCCCGATCCCCGCGGCAACACCTGTCTTGACGGTCAGCAACCCCACGCGCAGTGGCGCGGGTTGCGCCGCCATCAGCGACCCGTTGAACACGCTGGCGACCAACGCGGCCAGCACCATTCGAAGCCTTTGACGTGACATCTGTTCTCCCCTTTTGGCGGTCAGGCTCCAAGCACGGCCTGCGTGTTGACACTATCGTTTTAGTGATCACAGATATCAACTAGGGTATACGAGACCGCCGTTCGGACGGCGGTAATTTCCGGAATCCGGCGTATATCGCTTGCCACATATGCCTAGTAGATTGCTTTTCCGCCTCTTGCAACTTTCTATTGCGTGATCACAGATATCACTATATATTTCTGCCGAAATACACAGGAGGGAATCAATGGATGCAATGCGAAAAGGCCAGCGTTGGGTGCTCGACGCATTCCTGGCTGTCGGTGGACTGGATGTCCTTCACCCGGACGCCGGCGCGATCTTCGAGCAGATTGGCTACGACTCGACGGACCTGAAGCGGGTGTTCGGGCCGGTCAAGGCGGGCTCAATGCTCCCTTCCGCGTGGAGCGCGGCCGCCAGGGAGATTGAGCATCGAGCCCGGCATTGGGATGCTCGCGGCTTCAGCCGGACGGCGCGTCGGCTATATGAGCGCGCCACGCTGCTATATGCACGCACGCATTACTCGATCCTCGGCGACGACCCTCGCCGCATGCGATATCTCAAGAAGGTGGTTCAGTCCTTTGAAAAGGTGATCGCGTTCGCCGACCACCCTATCGAGCGGGTCGCCCTGCCTTTCGAGGGTCACCACCTGCATGGGATCCTGGAAACGCCGCCCAACGCCAAGAATCTGCCTTGCGTGATCATGCTGCCCGGCATGGACATGTTTAAGGAGGACTGGCATAAGCTGATGGAGCAGCGGATCCTTCCCCGCGGTTGGGCCGCTTTTGCGCTCGACGGCCCAGGGCAGGGCGAGAGCCTGACCAGGGGCCTGAAAATGTCGCTCGATAACTATGATCGAGCCATTACTGCGGTGATCGATTGGCTGTCCGCACACCCCGCCATAGACCCCGAGCGGATCGTGATCATGGGATCCAGCATGGGATCCTGGTGGGCAACTCGTGCTGCCGCAGTCGAACCGCGCATTCGTGCCATCGCCGCCAATATGTCGAACCTGGGCGACAAGTACGTGCTTCTTAATCAGGCACAGCCCAGTTTCATGGCAAACCTGATGTTTATGACTGGCATTTCCAATACAGAGGAAATTCAGGCGCTGTCGAAGGCCATGACGCTCGACGAGATCGCCTCCAAGGTCGACATTCCGTATCTGATCATCACTGGCGAAAATGATGAGCTGACCACGCTGGACTCCAGCATCGGTGTGTATGAAAAGCTGCGCGGCCCCAAGGAACTGTGGATTTACCAGTATGAGTTCCACCCGATCGGTCCACAGTCCGATGAATGGCTGACAGCCTCACTGGACTGGCTTGGTCACGCGCTGGCAAATGGGTTCGCTCCGAAGCACGAACTTCGCACCTTTATTACGAAGCAAGGGGAATATCTCGAGGGCAGCGGTGAGCCGCCCTGGTGGCATCCCTGATTCCTCGCACGGCAGCACGGACTGAACCGGGCATTCGCACAAGCGGCTGCCCGGTGAGCCTTGGTGAATCCTCCGGCGCCCTCTACGCCACGTCTGCTCAGCGGACAGCGGCAGGCTTCAGGAAGATCTCCGGGTAGTTGTTTTCCGTTACGACGCGCCCCTGCGCCACTGCCTCAGCGAGTTCCCGCCGCACTTGCGCCCGGGTCACGGCCTGGGTTGCACCGCATGGGGGCTGACTCTCCGCGGCAACGGCGGGGAATATGACCGGGATTACGAGTAAAAGTGTACCCAGCAAGCCAGTTCGATTCTTCATGTTCGCTCCTTTCCTGGCCGCCAGCAGTCGCTGGCAGTCCAATACGGTCCAATACGCAGTTTCGATACTCACAACAGTAGCGACCCGAGCGCGATGCGACCAGATTGGGAACGCTCATATGGCGTTTCACCCCCTGAAACAATCCTGAGACATCGAAATTGGATCGACTTTTCAGCATGCGCATCTTTGTGCAGGTGGTGGAGAATGCTTCGTTCGCGGCCGCCGCTCGCGCGCTTGACATCTCGCCTGCCATGGCGACCCGCGCGGTCGCCAGCCTGGAAAGCCGACTCCGGACTCGCCTGCTACAACGCAGTACACGTAGCGTCACGCCGACAGACATTGGACTGGACTACGCCCAACGCTGCCAAGCTATCCTCGATGCTGTCGCGCAGGCTGATGAAGCCGCGGTAAAAGACCACATCCGCCCCAGTGGCGTGCTCAGGATCGCGCTGCCTTCCACCCTCGCGCTTACCCTTTTGCCAAGGGTCTTCTCCGACTTTACTTACCACTTTCCGGAGGTATCACTCGACATCTCGATCGTCGACCGCCACATCGACCTGGTAGAAGAAGGCTACGATATGGCCATCGCACTTGACACAATGCTCACCAGCGAATCTATCGTCAGTAGGTATGTGCCCTTTGGGCGGTTCATCGCATGTTGCACCCCAGCCTATCTTGGATCCAGGCCAGTTCCAACCCAGTGGCACGATCTCATTGATCATCGAGTCTTATGTTTGCGTCGCTTTACCGAAAAGGTCCGTGCATTGCCGAGTAACCGCGTCGACACCAGTACCAGCAGCGCCATGCTGAGAATGCTCGCGCTCGAGAATTGCGGGATAGCGCTAGTGCCGGACTTCATGGTCAGGGACGATCTACGCCAAGGACGCCTCATTCAAGTATTGAGCGCAGCGCCCCTTCCCGATATGTGCCTTTGGCTTGCCTACCCCACCCGCCAATACATATCGGCCAAAGTCAGCAGATTTATGGAGGCGGCGCTTTCCGCGCTTGAAACGTGAGCATCACTGCATCAATGCAGCTCAGCCAGCCCGTCGATGCGGATGATCGTGGCGATGGTGCCGAGCAACTCCATCGACGTACGGTGGTGGTCCTCATTCGCCGCGGCGCAGCCATCTTCCAGCACGAGTACTTCATAGTCGCGGTCGTGGGCGTCGCGCACGGTGCCTTGCACAGCCCAGGCGCTGCTGACCCCGGCCACCAGCAGCCGCTGCACGCCGCGGGCCCGCAATGCCGCGTCGAGGCCGGTACCATAGAAGGCACTGACGCGTGGCTTGACCATGACCAGATCGGCCAGATGCTGGTCCAGGCCGGGATGAAGCGCCGTCCCGGGCGTGCCAAGCTCGATCGCGCCGGTTTCGTGTGCGCGCCCGAACAGCGGCGAGTGCTTGGGTTGATCGGGATAGCCCCTGGCGAAGCCGACGTTGACCAGGATCGTTAGCCAGTTCCGGCTGCGGGCGAAGCGCAGTGCGCGGTTTGCCGCGCCGATCACGTCGCGCTCGGCGACCCGGCGGGCAGCGTGCGCGATCTTTCCGTCCGGATGCGTGATATCGACGATATAGTCGAGTCCGATGAATGCAGTGTTTGTCATGGTCTGAATCGAAACGTTGCGGTGAGTCGGCCGGCATGGCATGCGGCCGCCATGGATCTCAGTGCGGCTCGGCCACGGCCAGGACCCAGGGCCGTGCCTCGCGCAGTAGCTCCTGGTACGCCTCGATCGCAGCCCGGCGTTTCAAGGTCAGGCCGATCGCATCGAGCCCTTCGAGCAGCAAGGTGCGTTCGCTCGGAGGCACGGTGAACGACAGGCTGCGGCCATTCGGGTGTCGCACCGAGCACGACCGCAGGTCGACGGTCAGTTCCAGCGTCTCGCGCTCGGCTTCTGCCGCCAGCGCCGCAATCTCGTGCGCGGGCAGCACCACCGGCAGCACGCCGTTGCGGTAGCAATTGTTCTGGAAGATCGCGCCGAACGACGGCGCGATGACACAGCGGAAGCCGAACTGCCGGACGGCCCAGACGGCTGCCTCGCGCGAGGAGCCGCTGCCGAAGTTGTCGCCGGCCAGCAGGATCGTCGCCCGGCGGTAGGGTTCGCGATTGAGCACGAAATCCGGCCGCTCGACACGCCTGCCGTTCGTTCCCCCTTCATAGCGCCATGGCGCGAGCAGCTTCTCGCCATAGCCATCGCGCCCGGGCGAGTTGATCTCGCGCGAGGGAATGAGCAGGTCGGTATCGATGTTCGCCCGCATCAGCGGCGCGGCGATCCCCTTCAGTTGGATGAACTGTTCCATGGAATTTCCTTAGCCCCCTAGCGCAGCAGCGGACGCGGATCGGCAATGCAGCCGGCAATGGCCGAGGCGGCCACCGTGGCCGGGCTGGCCAGGTGAGAACGCACGCCCGGCCCCTGCCTGCCCTCGAAATTGCGGTTGGTGCTGGTGATCACGCGGCGCCCGGGCTTGCCCGGCTGGTCGAAGTTGTCGCCGCCGGCGAAGAAGCACAACGAACATCCGCTTTCGCGCCATTCGAAGCCCGCTTCCGTGAACACGCGATCCAGGCCCTCGGCTTCCGCGGCATGCTTCACGCTGGTCGACCCAGGCACCACGATGGCCTTGACGCCGGGGCGCACGCGTCGTCCCCGCACCACCTGCGCGGCAGCGCGCAGGTCAGGCAGGCGGCTATTGGTGCAGGAGCCGATGAAGGCAGCGTCGATGGGCGTCCCCAGCAGCGGCTGCGCCGGGTGCAGGTCCATGTAGCGGAGCGCGCGCCCGGCATCCGCGTCGGCGGGGACCGGAACGGTGGCGTCGATACCTACGACCTGGCCGGGGTGGGTTCCCCAGGTCACCTGCGGAGCAAGCTCCGCGCAGTTCAGCTCCAGCTCCTTGTCCCAGCGCGCGCCGTCGTCCGAGCGCAGTGCCAGCCAGTCCGTCACCGCGGCCTCCCAGTCCGCGCCGGCGGGAGCAAAGGGCCGTCCGGCCAGCCATTCGACCGTGCGCGCATCGGGGGCCACCAGCCCGGTCCAGGCACCGAACTCGACAGCCATATTGCACAGGGTCAGCCGCCCTTCCACATCGAGCCCCCGTATCGCCTCTCCGGCGAACTCGATGGCATGGCCGTCGCCACCGCTCACGCCGAACCTGCCGATCAGCGCCAGCACCATGTCCTTGGCCGACACCCCCGGCGCAACGCTGCCGTGGAACGACACCCGCATGGTCCTTGGCTTGCTTCGCACCAGGCACTGCGTGGCCACTGCGTGCTCGCCTTCGGTGGTGCCGATGCCCCATGCCAGCGCGCCGATGCCGCCAACCGTGCAGGTATGGCTGTCGCAGCAGACCAGCGTAGTGCCCGGCAAGGCGATGCCGAGCTCGGGTGAGATCACATGCGCGATGCCCTGATGGGGGTTGCCGAGGTCGAACAGACGGATACCCGAGCGCTGGGTGGCGGCACGAAAGGCCTGGATAAAGCCGCGCCCGCCCTGGACCAGCGTGTCGTCGCCCCGGCCCGGCTGGGTGTCGACGATGTGGTCCATGGTGCCGAACACCAGCCCCGGCCGGGCCACGCGGTGCCCGCCCTCTTCCACACCTGCCAGCACGCGGGGGCCAGCGCGGTCGTGGAGGAAGACCCTGTCGACATGGAGCAGCGCCTGCCCGCCTTCCAACTGGGCCACGACGTGCCGGTCCCAGATCTTCTCGATGATGTTGCGCGGCGATGCATGCATGTTGCCCACCTCAGCGCGCAGTGCCGGGATGCTGCAGCCCGGCCAGATAGCGCTGCTCCAGCGCGAACACCTCCTTGAAGCCGACCAGCTCGAGCTGCTCGCGGAAGTCCGCCAGCCGTGCGCCGGGGCCGCCGGCGTAACCGTTGGCACGCAGCGCCGCCAGCGCGTCGCGCATGCCCTGGATGGCCGCCAGCATCAGCGTGCCTGGCACGCTCACACGCGCGATGCCGATGCGCTCCATCTCCTCGAAGGTGAAGGCCTCGGGCGACCTGCCGCCTTCGACCACATTGATCGCCACTGGCCCGCGGATTCCCTGCACGGCCTGCCGTGCCAGCTCCCTGGACGTCATGCCGTCCACGAAGATCATGGTCGCCCCGGCCTCCAGGTAGGCATTGCCGCGACGGATCACTTCCCCGATACCGCCCACGGCAAGCGCATCGGTACGCGCGTTGATCACGAAATCCGGATCCGTGCGCGCCTCGGCGCAGGCCCGGATCTTCTGCACTGCCTCATCCAGCGGCACGATGGACTTGCCCTCCAGGTGGCCGCAGCGCTTGGGCATGACCTGGTCCTCGATATTGACGCCCGCGCAGCCAATGCGCTCGAACGCCTTGACCGCATGCCAGGCGTTGACGGCATTGCCGAAGCCTGTATCGCCGTCGGCCATGACCGGCAGGTCGACGGCATCGACGATGTGCTGCGTGGCCGCAACCATGTCGGACATCGAAAGGAAGCTGTAGTCCGGCAGCCCCAGCCGGCTCACGGAAATGCCGAAGCCGGAGCACTGCACGGCGGGAAAGCCAGCCTCTTGCACGATGCGGGCGGATAAGGCGTCAAAGGCACCCGGCATGACAAGGAGTTCGGGCGCATGGATCAGTTTCTGGAGCAATGCTGTCTTTCGCATAACGAGTCCTTTTGGTCGCAATGCGAACATTATGTATTCATACATAAGATTTTTCAAGGATGATTTGGCATTCATCGCCATCAGTGGTGCTAACATGCATACATAAACAGAAAGGAGACGTACGCATGGCTAGCCTCACATCCCACCGCCGGACCCGCCCAGTCCTGCTTCTCGCACTCATGTGCGCCATCTGCCAGACACCCCGGGCAAACGCCGAATCGAGCGCGGCATGGCCAGCGCGACCGCTCTCGCTGGTGGTGCCTTTTCCCGCCGGCGGCACCACTGACACAATCGCCCGCCTGCTGTCGAAGAACCTGTCCCGACAGCTCGGCCAGTCAGTGGTGGTCGAAAACAAGAGCGGCGCCAGCGGCACGCTGGGTGCCGCGCAAGTGCTGCGCGCGCCGGCGGACGGCTACTCCCTGCTGCTGGGGACGCCCGCCGAGCAGATCAATGCGCCGCTGATGATGGCGCGTCCGCCCTACGACCCCGCCCGTGACTTCGCACCGGTGGGCTGCGTCAGCCGTGGTCCGAATGTGCTCGTCGTCAATCCAGGATTGAAGGCAAAGACGCTGGCGGACCTGCTGCGCATGGCCCGGGCGCGGCCGGGACAGATCAATTTCGGCAGCGCCGGCAATGGCAATACCTCTCACCTGTCTGGCGAACTGTTTGCGCAGGCCGCCGGTGTCGTGCTCACGCACATCCCTTATCGCGGCAATGCGCCGGCCATCGCCGACACCATCGGCGGCCAGGTTCAGATGATGTTTTCCAATCCGGCCACCGTGCAGCCGCATATCCGCGGCGGCACGCTGCAACCGCTCGCGGTGACCTCGCGCGCGCGGATTGCCGCACTGCCGGACGTACCCACGCTGAAGGAATCGGGCATCCCGGTCGAGATCTATAGCTGGACCTGCCTGTTCACGCGTGCCGGGACACCGCAGGCAATCGTCGGCAAGCTTCACGGCGCGCTCGCGCAGGCGCTCGATGACGGGCAGCTCGCCCAGGCGATCGAGGCCAGCGGCGCCGAAAAATTCCCCTCCACGCCCGAGCAGGCCAGCCGCTTCCTTGCGGCCGAGCGGACAATGTGGGGTAATCTCATCCGCAGCCGACATATCCACACCGACTGATTTCCCGACTCACAAAGATGTCTTCACCTGAAACCTCCCGGACCCGCGCGCTCTCGGTCGCGGAGACCCTGCGCAACCGCATCTTCGACGGAGAGATTCCTCCCGGATCCCACCTGATGGAGGTCACGCTGGCCCAGGAGTTGGGTGTGTCCCGCACGCCGGTGCGCGATGCGCTGGCCCGGCTCGCCGACGAGGGCCTGCTGGTCTACCAGCCGAATCGCGGCTTCCTGGTCCGGCGGTTTCAGCCCAAGGACATCAAGGACGCCTTCACCGTGCGGGCCACGCTGGAGGCCCTGGGTTGCCGGCTGATCGGCGAGCGTGGCCTGATGCACACCGAACAACAGCGGCTCAGCGAACTGCTGGAGGCGCAGCGGCGAGTGCTTCACGACGAGGAGTGGAACGACCAGCAGGCCCTGCTGTGGCAGGACATGAATCTGGATTTCCACTTTGCATTGCTTGAGCTGGCGGACAACAGCTGGCTGACCGATGCCGTGCACCGCGCGCGCCAGCTGCCCATTATTTTCGACAGCAAGTCACGTCCCCATGATCAGGACGCACTGATGCTGCTGTACCAGCGCGACCACAGCCGGCAAGCGCTGGCGGAGCACTACCGCATCGTGGACGCGCTGGCGCTGCGCGAGGTCGGCCGCGCCGAAGCGCTGATGCGTGAGCACATCCTGACTAATCGAGATGTGCTGATTCGCGCTCTGGGGGCGAACGGCGCCGCATAGGACGCATGCCCGCCTTCCCGGCAGCCATGACATGACGGAGGCAAACGATGACACGAGTTCGCGTTGAGGGCTTCACCATTTCGCTCGACGGATACGGGGCCGGCCCGAATCAAGACATCAATAATCCGCTCGGCATTGGCGGGACGGAACTGCACCAGTGGCTGGTCCCGACACGCACGTTCCAGCGGGCCTTGTTCGGCAAGGACGAGGGTACGACCGCGGTTGACGACGAGTTCGCCGCCCGTGGCTTTCGCAATGTCGGGGCCTGGATTCTAGGGAGGAATATGTTCGGACCCATTCGCGGGGACTGGCCGGACACCAACTGGAAAGGCTGGTGGGGAGATAATCCACCGTATCACGTTCCCGTCTTCATCCTGACCCATCATGCTCGTCCCCCCATCGAGATGGAAGGCGGCACGACGTTCACCTTCATAACAGGAGGCATTCGCGAAGCGCTCGACCGTGCGCGCGAGGCCGCTGCCGGAATGGACGTGCGGATCGGCGGCGGGCCGGACACGATCCGGCAGTATCTTCGCGAGGGCCTCATTGAGGAACTGCATATTGCTATCGCGCCGGTCCTGCTCGGCCGGGGAGAGTCGCTGTTCGAAGGGGTTGATTTGCGGGCCCTGGGATACGAATGCGTGGAATCCGTAGCATCGGAAAAGGCCACGCATGTCGTGTTGCGGCGCCAAGGCACCCGCAATGCGACTGAGCCTCGTTAGAGGCCCAGTCCAGTGGCTCATTGCGTCTTCGGGTACCCTACGTAGTAAATGCCGATGATACCCCCACTGGCATCGCGGATCGGCTCATATCCAGTGATGTATGGCTTGCCGAGGATGTCGGCATCACCATAGTAGGCACCACCACCGCGTATTGCCCCGATGGCCTTGCCCTTGGGGTCGAGGACAGTCCCAATCGCCCTCGAACCATCGTCCTTCTGTACATTCGTCGCCACGCGCACGAAATCATCGCCGCTCTTGACGAACAATGTTGCCGTGCCGCCATGCTCCTTTTTGACTTCATCGACTACGGCAAAGTTGTTGTTCATCTTGGTCGCGCCAAAGTACAAAGCTGGCACGGGTTTTCCTGCAACAGCATCTTCTCCTTTAATCCCCGGTACGCCCAATTTGGCCGTCTTGGCCTTCAGTGATGCCATGGCCTGCTTTACGCTTTCCGGTGACTGGGCATAGCTCATGGCGGGAGCGAAGACGGGCAATGCGAGTGCAAAGATCATAGGGGCGACCCATCGCCCCATAGCACCTGCGGGACTTGCTTTTGCCATTTTGTCCCCTTTTGGGCAGCGTCGCCGACTAGACGGGGCGGCAACTTCCCCGGGACCGGGCGGCGTGTCCCCAGTCCGATAGGAAGTATAGGCAGCCGTCGCGGCACCGCGCGAAGGTGATACTCCACATTGACGAGTGGATGTCGCGATGCGCACCGCTTGCCGGCCAGAAGGCGCCGGTCGGCCCCTCGTCCTCCACTATGCGCGGGACTCAATGATTTCCGAGGAGCGCCGCTTCTGGGCAAGGCGCGCCTTCAAATTTCTTGAAAATCAAAAACGCCAACCCTTGCCGGTCAGCTGGCAAACACTGTATATTTATACAGTTGTCGTCGCATCCCGGAAAACCTGGCTCCTGGAGTCAAGCCCGCGCGGCGCTGTGCTTTCTCTCCCCCCACCTCGAAAGGCAATCATGTTCGTGGACCGCACCGAAATCATCAACGCCGCCAAGGCACTGCGCGCCAGCCAGGAAGAATCCAGGTACAGCAAGCTCGTCGCGCTCGCGAACAAGCAGCTCAAGGCAATGCAAACGGCAATCCAGAGGGGCAAGGAAGAATTCGAGACCAGACTGGTACTCGACATCAATGAAGACAATCCGCAAGCAGCGCTGGAACCGCGCGCGCAACGACTAGCCGACGACCTCAAAGCGCAGGGCTACACCGCAACGGTGACCACGTTTGCCGAGGCCAGCACCGACCGCAAGAACTGGACGCCGAATATCACGGTCGTCATCGGTCTGGGCGACATGGTTTCCGAAGTCGACAACGCGATAGCGGAAAGCACGGTGACCGACGAGACGGAAGTCGCGCCGGCTGGCAAGGCTGCCAGTGAAATGGCCTGACAGCAGGCGGGCAATCCGCGATAAGACACGGCATCACGGGGCTTCGCGCATGGTCGCGTGCGTGATGACTGTTCCTACAAGGGAAATCTGCACGCGGTCTACCAGTGGCAAAGACAAACTCTTCACCGCCAATACGGCCGAAATTGCCACGCTGCCGGCCGCGTCCGAGTGTAAGTATCGGTAAAATCTTCCCCGCCTAATCTGAGGCCTCCTGTCTCCCCTTCCCGCCAGTCAAGCCTTTCCAGCCGGGCCTTGGCGACTCTCTGGGGCGCTGAGCCTGCAGGCATTTTCCACGCGCCGACGCGCTGCGCTCCCGAAGTTTGTTACAACCGGATTCGACGCGAGTTCCCCGGTCGGCCACACTGATTCCGAAGAACAACGCTTGCTCACTTCGGAGGCCGAAATGGAAAACGCGAGCCAACAATCAAATCGTTTGCATCCGCTGATTGCTACTGCTGCGGGCGCCGTCATCGTCGTCAGCATGGTGGGTGTCGCAGCGATGACCGGCGTACTGCCCCCAGCCCACGGCAGCGCTGGCACACCCGCTGCGGCAACCGCCGCGCTGGCGCCAACAGGACCCACTGCTCAGGCTGCTGCAGCCGCGCCCCAGCCCGCGACGCCCGTCTCGCCCAGGCCTCACATTTATCGAGTGCCTCATCCAGGTCTGACCGCTGCGCGCTACGCCTCCGCGCCGGACTACAATCCGGAGCCGCGCCACTATCCCGAGCGGCAACAAAGGACAGCAGCTAGCCAAGACGTCGGCACGGTCGAAGCCATCACGCCGATCACGCAGCCGGGCCAGGGCACCGGGCTAGGCGCGGTCGGCGGCGCAGTGGCCGGCGGCCTGCTGGGCCACCAGATCGGCGGGGGGAACGGTCGGATCGTGGCAACGGTTCTCGGTGCCCTGGGTGGCGGCGTAGCGGGCAACATGGTAGAGCAGCGCGTGCGCGCCGACACGGAGTACCAGGTGCGCGTCCGCATGGAAGACGGATCGAGTCGTGTCGTCACCTACCACCAGCAACCTGACGTCGGCGTGGGGCAGCGCGTGCGGGTGGGGAATGGCACGCTACTTGGTAGCGTATAAGCTCGTGGCCAGGTCAATTGCGCTCGCCTGGCACCGCGCTTCTCAAGAGCCGCCGAACCAGTTGTAGCCCTGATCCTCCCAATAGCCGCCCGGGTAAGTGTTGGTGACGAACAGTTCCATGATGTGCTTCGGATTCTTGTAGCCGAGCTTGGTCGGCATCCGCAGCTTCATCGGATAGCCGTACTTGGGCGGCAGGCGCTCGCCGTCATACGTGAACGTCAGCAAGGTCTGCGGATGCAGCGCCGTGGCCATGTCGATGCTCTCGTAATAGTCGTCGGCACAGCGGAATCCCACATACTTCGCGGTGGTGTCGGCGCCGATCCGCTGCAGGAAGCCGGCAAACGGCGTGCCGCCCCACCGCCCGATCGCACTCCAGCCCTCCACGCAGATATGCCGCGTGATCTGCTCGGCCTTGGGCAGGGCATAGAGTTCTTCCAGGGTCCAGCTCTTCTTATCCCGCACTAGCCCACCGACCTTGAGCCGGAAGTCGTCGCCGTTCACCACGGTGACCTCGTCGATGCCGTAGAACGCGTTGAACGGAAACGGGCGCGTGATCTGCGCTTCCGTATAGGTCGGCGCGAGGCGGTTCGGGTCGAACAGCCATGCCTGTACCTTGTCGTTCATGCGCGAAACACGCATGAGGAAGGTCTCCACCGAGGGATCGTCGCTCAGGCTGCAGCCGGTGAGCATGGCAAGGCCGCCGAGCGTGAGGATGCGCTTGCCGAACAGGCGCCGCGACGGTGAATCGAGTTCGCGGCGCACATCAATGATCAGCGACTCGCGGTCGACCGTCATTTGTCTGGAAGGTTTCGGTTTCACGATTCAGGCTCCAGGTTACGTCAGCGTCCGCGAATCATGGTCAGCAGGCTGCGCGGCACCAGCGCCACCATCACCACATGCACGACGATAAAGGCGGCCAGCAGGGACATGGCGCAGAAATGAACCACGCGTGCGAAGTCGTAGCCGCCCATCATCTCGCGCAGCAGCGGGAACTGCACGGGCTTCCAGATGGCGATGCCGGAGAGCACCAGCACCAGCAGCACGATCATCACCAGCAGGTAGGCGAGCTTCTGCACGGCGTTGTAGTGGCTGAGGTCCGCATGAGAGAGACGGCCTCGCAGTGCGGCCACCAGATCGTCCAGTACGGCGCGCGGCCGCAGCGGAAAGAACTTCCGGGCGAACCGGCCCGTGGCGATGTTCATCGCCAGATAGAACAGCCCATTGAAGAACAGCAGCCACATGGCCGCGAAATGCCATAGCAGCGCTCCGCCCAGCCATCCGCCCAGCGTAATGTCGCCAGGGAAGCGGAACCCGGCGAAGACCGGTGAAGCGTTGTAGATGCGCCAGCCCGACAGCATCATCACGATGGCGGCCAGCGCATTGAGCCAGTGTGTGATGCGCACCCAGCGCGGCTGGATCGTGCGTGGCGCGGCTCGGGGCATGACTGCTTCTTGCGAGGGTCCCATTTCAACCTCCTCCGGAAACCTGGCACCGTGCGCAACAGGATGCCGCGCATGGTGCCAGGTCGAGCTTGCTCCAGTGTTACTTGTTCATGCCGCCAGACGTGGCGTCGCCTTCCTTGCCCATCTTGTCGTGCGACTTCGATTTGCCCATCTTGTCCTTGCGCATGCCGTCCTTGGACATGTTGTCCTTGGACATTGCGTCTTTGGACATTGCATCTTTCGACATTGCATCTTTCGACATGCTGTCCTTCGACATGCTGTCCTTCGACATTGAATCTTTGGCCATCGAATCCTTGGCCATCGATCCGCCGGTCTGGGCGAATGCGGTGCCAGACATCAGGAACGCGGCGGAAACCACGGCGATTGCGATCTTGTTCATTTTGACTCCTCGTTGCCTTGCGATGGACCGGGAGCGTCCCGGTTGACCGAACATCGCGCCTGCCATGCCAGGCGGGCGCCAGATTCACACGGTATGTGTGCGTCTGATGGGAAATTCGCCGCGGCGGCACGTCCGGTTACAGCATTCGGAGAATTTTCCTGCCGGCGTGCGGTGCTTCTGGTGACGGAACCGACTTGTCGGCAATGCGCCTTGCAACACACATGACCGCCGCCGCGTCGTAGAATCCACGCAATCAACAGGGCCCGGTGTAACCAACGCGACCGATGGAGCGAACTGTCGAACAGGATGCGCTGAAAAAGCGGGAGTCTCGCCTGCTCGGTCTCTTTACGGGCGGGTTGGCGGGCGACCAGGTGGCGTATGCGCAATTCCTCACCGAATTGGGCGCGATGCTGCGCGGCTATTTCCGCAACCGGCTTCCGCAGCAAGCGGGTGACGTCGAGGATCTGGTCCAGGAAGTCCTGCTGGCCGTGCACAACGCGCGCCATACCTACCTGCCGGGACAGCCGCTCACGGCGTGGGTGTACGCGATCGCCCGGTACAAGCTCGCCGACCATTTTCGCGCGCATGCGCGGCACGATGCACTGAGCGAGCCGCTGGACGCGGCGGAGGAGGTGCTGGCAGCGCCCGACCTCGAGCCGGCGCAAGCGAAGCGCGACCTGAACCTGCTGCTTGACCAGTTGCCGGACCGTCAGCGCCTGCCGATCGTGTACGTCAAGCTGGAGGGACTATCCGTCAGCGAGGCCGCGCAGATGACCGGGATGTCGGAATCGGCGGTGAAGGTGGGCGTGCATCGCGGGCTGAAGGCGCTCGCGGCGAAGATTCGAGGAACGCGATGAGAACGAACGACCTGATTTCCATGCTTGCCACGGGCGTCACGCCAGTCGACCGGCATGTGGTCAGCCGTCGTTTTGGCATCGCGGTGACGACGGGCGCGGCATTGGCAACCTTGCTGATGGCCGCCACGCTGCATATCCGCCCCGACCTGGCCGACGTCGCCGTCACCCCGCTGTTCTGGGCCAAGGTGGCGCTGCCGCTCTCGCTGCTGTTTGGCGCCTTGTGGATAACGACACGGCTGGCGCGTCCCGGGATGGCAATCGGTGCCGGCTGGCTTGGTGTTTCCGTACCCTTCGCCGCCGTCTGGATCGGTGCCATCCATGTCATCACGCAAACGCCCGCTGGTGAACGCGCCGCAGCGGTGTTAGGACAGACCTGGCGCGTCTGCCCGTTCAATATCGCCGTGCTGTCCGTGCCCGTATTCATTGCCGTGTTCTGGGCATTGCGCGGACTGGCTCCGACGCGATTGCGGCTGGCCGGCGCCGTGGGCGGCCTGCTCTCCGGTGCCGTAGCGACCCTGGTGTACTGCCTTCACTGCCCGGAGATGGGCGTCGCGTTCTGGGGCGTCTGGTACGTGCTCGGCATGCTGGTCCCGACTGCCATCGGCGCGATGCTCGGGCCACGGATGCTCCGTTGGTGATTGCCGCTCCGACCTGTTCGGCCGCCGACATTCTTGAATCCGCACCGGCTTGCGGTCTGTACTAGATTTGGATTGTCACCGCCGGGCAGTGCCAGTCGAACCGGCAACAGTTTCTCTGGCGGTGTGATCCCGGTCAGTGGCAACTGACCATACCGGACAGATGGAGGTGAAGACATGGGAGCCCCAGTCGCCGTAACAAGATTTGAAGTGAAATCCCACGCGTCGCCCGACGAAGTTCGCGCCCCTGCGAAGACCCGAATCGAGGTTGTCCAACTCGAAGGTTTCACGATTGGACGATTCAATTTCGAACCCGGATGGCGGTGGTCGGAGTGCATCAAGCCGGTCGTGAAGACCGACCAATGCCAGGCCTCCCACGTGGGCTATGCGGTATCCGGCCGTCTTACGGTTCGAATGAAGGACGGGACCGAGAAGACGATAAGCGCTGGCGATTCCTACACGATCCCGCCAGGACACGAAGCCTGGGTTGAAGGCGATCAACCCTTCGTTGCGCTTGAGGTGATGTCCGCTGACACCTTCGCCAAGGCCTGACAGCGATACACAGGGTCCCTACCCAGAGATGGCTGGGACCTGTGCCATCGACCGAAGGTGCTCTGGCTACCGGGTCGCCTCAGGCGAATCACTGCCCGAGCGCCTTAGAAAGCGTTGCCGCCTCAGTGACCAGCAAGCGGCCGAACGCAGACACCTTGTCCTCCGTCAGCCGCACGCCAGGGCCAAAGATGCATAGCGAGCCCGCGACCCGATCCGCGCCGTTGAAGAACGGCGCCGCCAATGCGACGGCGCCTTCGATCAGTTCGTTGCGGCTGACCGCGTAGCCACGCTGGCGAATGGCGGCCAGCTCGGCCGGATCGACCGTGGCATCGAGCGGTGCTGCAGCGCCACCGTCCATATGCGCGAGGATTGCGCGCCCGCTGGCGCCTAATGCCAGCTTCTCCCGATATCCCAGGCCACGGCGGAAGCTCAAGGGTTGCACGCTCTCGATTTCGGCCACGCACACGCGGTACGCGCCCTCCGGTACGAACAGCGCCACGGTTTCTCCCGTCGCCTCCCACAGGCGGCGTAGCGGGGCTTGTGCGATATCGGCAATCCGATGGCTCGCCGCCCACACGTAGGTCAATCGCGCCACCGAACTCCCCAGCCGGAAGCGCTGCGGCTCCCCGAACGACACCAGAAATCCGTTGTGCTCGAGCGCATTGAGCAGGCGGTACAGCGTCGGCCGGCTCAGATCGACCCGCTTGAGCAGGTCCGCCACCGTCAGGGCCTCGTCGCCCGGACGGAATGCGAGAAGGATGTCCAGCGCGCGGTCCACGGCGCGCACGCTGTCCTGGTTCTTTTCGACTTCCATGTGATCTGTTCCCGTCATTTCTAAATTTTTCATCTTCGCCATTGTATTCAAAGTCGATCTTGACCTTTGTCAATTTGTCCGTAGAATGGATTTCAATCTCACTAGATGGACACAGCAAGGAGGAAGTGGAGATGGACAAGCAGATGTCGGAAACTTTGGTGCGGACGGGCCCCGGTACCGCAATGGGCGAGCTGATGCGTCGGTACTGGGTGCCGGCGCTGTTGGTGAGCGAAATCGCCGAGCCGGACTGCCCGCCCGTCCGCGTGCAGCTTCTGGGTGAAAAGCTGCTGGCGTTCCGCGATACCGAGGGCAAGGCCGCACTGATCGACGAGTTCTGTTCGCACCGTGGTGTGTCGCTGTATTTCGGCCGCAATGAAGAGAACGGCATTCGCTGCGCCTACCACGGCCTCAAGTTCGACCGGGACGGCAAGTGCGTGGATGTGCCTTCGGCACCACAAGCTTGCAAGCACATGGGTGTCAAGGCGTATCCATGCATCGAGCGCGCGGGCATCGTCTGGGCCTACCTGGGCCCAAAGGACAAGCAGCCCGTCCCGCCCGACGTGGAGTGGTGCAACCTGCCGGAGAGCCACGTGTACGTCTCCAAGCGGCTGCAGGAAAGCAATTACCTGCAGGCCATGGAAGGCGGCATCGACACCAGCCACGTGTCGTACGTGCACCGCTACGAGGTCGACGACGATCCCATGCACCAGGGCACCGAGGCGCTGAAGTACATCAAGGCCGACGGCAACGTGATCTTCGACATCGAGAAGACGCCGGTCGGCCTCACGCTGTTCGGCCGCCGCAACGGCGACGCGGACACCTACTACTACCGCATCACGCAGTGGCTGTTCCCGTGGTACACGCTGATTCCGCCGTTTGGCGAGCACGCGCTCGGCGGCCACGTATGGGTGCCCATCGACGACCACAACTGCTGGGCCTGGAGTATCAATTTCCGCCCCGATCGCCCGCTCACTGAGCAGGAGCTGGCCGACATGAAGGCCGGCAAGGGCATTCACAACGAATATGAAGAAGGCACGTGGCGCACCAAGGCCAACAAGGACAACGACTACCTGATCGACCGCCAGGCGCAGAAGGAGAAACGCGCGTATTCGGGCGTGTTCGGCTTTGCGGTGCAGGATTCGTCGCTGCAGGAAAGCATGGGCCCGATCCAGGACCATAGCAAAGAGAAGCTGCTGCCCACCGACCGCGCCATCGTGATGTGCCGCCGCATGCTGTACGAGGCCGCGACGAACATGCAGGGCGATGTCGAGCCGCCCGCGCTGGACGCCAGTGCCCAGCGCGTGCGCGCCGCCGGTGTGCTGCTGCCCAAGGACCAGAAGCCGCAGGACTGGGCCCGCGTGCACCTGGACGATGGCAAGGACCAGCCGGTCTACTCCGTATAAGAGCGCCACGATGGAATATCGCAACCGACTCCAGGGCAAGCGCGCCCTGATCACGGGCGGCGGAGGCGGCATCGGTGCCGCTACCGCCAGCCTGTTCTGCGCGGCGGGTGCTGCGGTGATGCTGGTCGACGCCAGCGCCGAAGCACTGGAACGCACCGCCGCGGCCATTGCCGCGCGGCTCCCGCAAGCCTCGCTGCAGACCGTGGTGGCCAACGTGAATGACCCGGCGCAGGCCGAGCGCGCCGTGCGGCAAGCGGCGGACAAGTTCGGCGGGCTGGACGTGCTGGTGAACAACGCCGCCATGCGCAACTATTCGGCGATGGCGGATGCGACGCCGCAAGCGTGGCACGCCATGGTCGATGTCAACCTGGTGGGCACATCGAACTATTGCAAGGCCGCGCTGCCGCTGCTGCGGGCCGCCGGCCGGGGAAGCATCGTCAACGTCTCGTCCTGTTACGCCGTGACCGGCCGCAAGGGCATGGGCCTGTATGACGCCACCAAGGCGGGCATGCTGGCCATGACGCGGACCCTCGCCTTCGAGGAAGCGGCGCATGGCGTGCGGGCCAACGCGGTGTGCCCGGGCTCGACCCTGACGGACTTCCATATCGGCCGCGCCGAGGCTGCCGGCAAGAGCCTGGACGTGCTCAAGGGGCAGCGTCAGGACACCTCGCTGCTCGGGCGCTGGGCCTCGCCCGACGAGATTGCCTGGCCGATCCTCTGGCTGGCCAGCGACGAGGCTTCGTTCATCACCGGCACCACGCTGATGGTGGATGGTGGCTTGCATGTGATGTAGGAGGTCGTCATGGGTGCATCCCAACTCACCGTGCGCGTGGTGCGCAAGCAGATGGAAGCGGAAGGCATCTGCAGTTTCGAACTGGCCGACCCCGCCGGAGCACCGCTGCCGCCGTTCTCCGCCGGTTCGCACATCGACGTGCACACTCCGGGCGGCATGACACGGCAGTATTCGCTGTGCAATCCGCCTGCCGAGCAGCACAGGTATGTGATTGCCGTGTTGAACGACGCAAAGTCGCGCGGTGGTTCCCGCGCCATGCACGAGGCCGTACAAGAAGGCAGCACGCTGCAGATCGGTACACCGCGCAATCACTTCCCGCTCAAGCCGGAAGCCGGCCGGCACCTGCTGCTGGCTGGCGGCATTGGCATCACGCCGATGCTGTGCATGGCGGAGTCCCTGGCGGACGAAGGACTTCCGTTTGCCATGCACTACTGCGCCCGCTCGCGACGGTACGCCGCCTTCATCGATCATCTTGCGCGCGCGCCGTATGCCGGGCGAGTGCAGTTCCACTTCGATGACGAAGACCCGGCGCAGAGGCTTGACATCCAGGCCCTGCTGGCCGAGGCCAGCGCCGAGGTGCATCTGTATGTCTGCGGCCCGAAGGGCTTCATGGACGCGGTGCTCGACACGGCCCGCCGGCTTGGCTGGGCAGAGGAGCGCCTGCACTACGAGTTCTTCGCAGCCAGCGTCGATACCGCCGGCGGCGCATTCGAGGTGAAGCTCGCCAGTTCGGGAAAGACCGTGGCCGTCCCGGCCGAGCAAACCGTGGCGGAAGCTCTGGCCAACGCCGGCGTGGAAGTGCCGGTGTCCTGCGGACAGGGCGTCTGCGGCACCTGCCTGGTACGCGTGCTCGAGGGCGAACCCGACCACCGTGACCTCTACCTCTCTCCCGAGGAGCAGGCGAGGAACGATCAGTTCACACCATGCTGCTCGCGCGCCAGGTCGCGGACGCTCGTACTGGACCTGTAAGCCATACCCGGTGACGACAGGCAACTGCCACCGGTTGAAACCATGCAGCAAGAAGAGCGGACGACCGAGCCGCCGTCCACGGAAATATTCGCGGACACCTGTACCCAATACACCTGATACTACGCGGAGCGCTCCCACGCACACGCCCGCGATGGAGGAGACCATGAAGACAAGCCTTTCGATGGCGGAGAAGGCCGTCGACGCCGCATCGCCAGCCCAGGCCGACGCATCACGATACCGCTGGGTGGTGCTGGCGGTCGTTTGGGCGGCGTTCCTGCTCAGCTATGTGGATCGCGTGGCGTGGAGCAGCGTTGCCGCGCCGGTCGGTCAGTCACTGGGCCTGGCGGTGTCGATGCTCGGCGCATTCATTACCGCGTTCTATATCGGCTATGTGCTCGCCAATATCGCGGGCGGCATCCTGACCGATGTGCTCGGCGGCCGCGCCACGCTGACCCTGGCACTCGTGCCGCTAGGCGTGCTCACTTTCTGCTTCGGCTTCGCGCATACCTTGTGGACCGGCGTCGCCATCCAGTTCGCGATGGGACTGGCCGCCGGCGCGGACTATTCGGCCGGCATGAAGATCATCGCGGCGTGGTTCCGCAAGGACCGCGGCCGCGCGATGGGCCTGTACACGACGGCCACGTCGCTGGCCATTGTGCTCACCAATGCCACCGTGCCGACCATTTCGCAATGGTATGGCTGGCAAAGCGCCTTTCGCCTGCTGGGAGTGATTACGCTGGCGTGCGCGGCGGTCGCCTGGTTTGTCTTGCGCGACGCCCCCGAAGGAGAACCGCCCATGTCGCGCATCAAGGCTGCCGACGTCGTGGTGCTGCTGAAGCACCGAAACCTCATCCTGCTTGCCATTGCCGGCTGCGGCGGCTTGTGGGCCACCGTGGGTTTCGGGGCATGGGCCAATGCGCTGATGACCAGGCAATACGGGATTACGCCGGTGACGGCGGGTTCTATTGCGGCCACCTTCGGCATAGGCGCAGTCATCGCCAAGCCGGTGCTCGGATGGCTTTCGGACTTGCACAGCAACGCCCGCAAGCGGATCTCGATCCTGTGCTTGTCCGCATTTGCCGTCATGCTGATGGTGTTCGGGCAGAGCTCCACGATCACCCAGTTCTACTTGATTGCCCCCTTGCTGGGCGCAGTCGGATTCGGTTATACGCCCGTGCTCATGGCCCAGGTAAGCGACGCTTCCGGCCGCAACTCCGCCGGTGCCGCCGCCGGCCTGACCAATGCGATCTGGCAATCCGGCAGCGCCATGTCGCCGCTCGTGGTGGGCTACTTCTATGGGCAGACGCATTCGTTTTCGGTTGCGTTGCTGACACTTGCTGTCGGGCCGGTGATTGCGGTGGCAGCCCTTATGTTCCTGTCACGCCGGTCGTAGGATGAATCTCCGCTCGCTTGCCGCCAACGCCTTCCTGGCAGAGGAAAGGGCAAGCCGGAGATAGCCGCTGTCACAGGCTGCGCGGGCCCTGACGAGCTCCTGTTGCTCGCCAGGGCCGACCACTCCCGTTTCTGCCTCGATGGCTCCCATACAGCGCTCGATCAGGTCGGCCACCTCGCGCTCACGATTGATGTCGCCACCAACAATTCGATCCAGGCAATCGCTAAGATCCCCCAAAAGATCGTCGTACATCACTTACCTCCAAGTTTCCGTGTTGCGGCAAACTGCCTGATGGCAACTGGATCTCACATATAGAGCCGTTTCAAAAAAGACTGCACGGCATCGCGAGGCACTTTGCAATCGGAATTTGACAGACTAATGTTGGACTATTCTCCGGGGCCAGACGACGGAGGCAGTCATGAGCACGGTCTCAACAGAACCCGGCAGCTACCACGTAGCACGGCCGCAAAACCCCGGTGAAGTTGTCGATCTGATCAGGAAGCATGCGATCCAGGTCGTAGATCTCAGGTTCACCGACTTGCCCGGCGTGTGGCAGCATTTCTCGATCACGCTGCCGGAAGTCACCGACGATTTATTCTCGGCCGGCATCGGGTTCGACGGGTCTTCCATTCGCGGGTTCCAGGAAATACACGAGTCCGACATGCTGGTCAGGCCCGACCCGACCACGGCATTCATTGATCCGTTTTGCACGGCACCAACGCTGGCGCTGATCTGCGACGTGCTGGACCCGGTCCTGCACCAGCCGTATTCGCGCGATCCGCGCCACATCGCACGCAAGGCGGAGCTGTACCTCCAGCAAACCGGTCTTGCTACGGTTTGCTACGTGGGCCCCGAACTGGAGTTCTTTATTTTCGACTCCATT
Organism: Cupriavidus sp. 22TCCZM01-5; assembly: GCF_057798915.1. Taxonomy (NCBI): domain Bacteria; kingdom Pseudomonadati; phylum Pseudomonadota; class Betaproteobacteria; order Burkholderiales; family Burkholderiaceae; genus Cupriavidus; species Cupriavidus sp. 22TCCZM01-5. The sequence continues at coordinate 58,937 of NZ_JBYOJR010000018.1, read as the reverse complement.
CGCTTCGGGCAGGACCAGCACTCTGGCTACTACTATGTCGAATCCGCCGAAGGCGACTGGGCCTCGGGCCGTGACGAAGGCGCCTATGGCGGAGGCAATCTTGGCTACAAGCAGCACTACAAGGGCGGATACTTTCCCGTGCCGCCAAGCGATACGCTGCAGGACATCCGCTCCGAAATCGTGCTCGCGCTGATGCAGGCAGGCGTCCAGGTCGAGGTGCATCACCATGAGGTAGCCACCGCGGGCCAGAATGAAATCGACATGCGCTTTGCACCGCTGACCCGCATGGCGGACAACGTGATGATGTACAAATACATCTGCAAGAACGTTGCACGGCGCCACGGCAAGGTCGCCACATTCATGCCCAAGCCCCTGTTCGCCGACAACGCGAGCGGCATGCATTGCCACCAGAGCCTCTGGCGCGGCGACGAGAACCTCTTCTACGACAAAGACGGTTGGGCGCAGACCTCTCAGATCTGCCGGTGGTACATAGGCGGCTTGCTCAGGCACGCCCCCGCCCTGATGGCGTTCTGCGCGCCGAGCACAAACTCCTACAAGCGACTGGTGCCGGGCTACGAGGCGCCTGTCAATCTGGCCATGTCGCAGCGCAACCGGTCTGCCGCAGCCAGGATTCCAATGGTTTCGGATTCCCCAAGCGCCAGACGCGTTGAATTTCGCTGTCCTGACCCGTCGGCCAATGCCTACCTCGCCTTCTCGGCAATGCTGCTCGCCGGCCTTGACGGCATTGAAAACCAGACAGACCCCGGCGACCCGATCGACAAGAATATCTATGATCTGCCACCGGAGGAAGCTGCCAGTATCCGGCAGGTTCCAGGCTCCCTCGAAGAGTCGCTTTGCGCACTGGAATCCGACTCGACTTTCCTGCGAAAGGGAGATGTCTTCACTGAAGACCTGATTCGTACCTGGATTGACTACAAGCGCACGCACGAGATCGATACGTTGAAGTTGCGGCCGCACCCGTGGGAGTTCCAGCTCTACTTCGACATTTGACCAGCTGCGCCCCGTGCCAGGCAAAGCGCTGGTGAGGCCGGAACGATGAACGCGTCCATGGCGCTTCTCCGGTCTCAACGGACCTGGCGCCGGTCGGCCCGACAACTCCGAGAGAGGTCAGCACAGTCAGCCAATGACTGTTTGCATTCAGGCTGGCAATTGGCGAGGAGGGTATGTGATGCCAACCCGTTGCATTGCGTTCGTGTTAGCCGCGCTCGCGGCCGGGACGGTAATGGCGGCCATCGTCAGCCATGACAACACCCATCCAGCCGGCCGACTCGAAGCGAACGTCCTCCATTTGCACATGGTCGCGGATATCGGCACCTGGCGGCCGCAAGGGGTCCGAGGCGTTTCCTTGCAGGTCGCGGCCTTTGCGGAAGAAGGCAAGGACCTCCTGGTGCCGGGGCCGCTCATCCGCGTACCGGAAGGCACAACCGTCGAGCTGACGCTGCGCAACGCGCTGTCGTCGGAGTTGAGCATGTTCGGCCTGTGCGCACGACCGGGGACCTGCGAGCCCATCGCGATTCCCCCTGGCGAGTCACGTAACATCCGGTTCGTCCTGAACGGCGCAGGCACATACCACTATTGGGGATCTACCGGGCCATCCACCTTGGCCGAGAGAACACGCCGTGATTCGCAGCTAGGCGGCGCCATCATCGTGGAACGGCGCGGTGATGCAACGCCCGACAGAATCTTCGTGATCTCCAGCTACGACGCGCCTCGGCCAGAGGTCGACGACCCGCGCAAGGTTGCGGTCCCGGATCGGGACGTGCGGATCTTCGCGATAAACGGTTGGTCGTGGCCGCATACGCCGAGGCTTCGCTATCACGCAGGCGATGCGGTTCGCTGGAGGATCGTCAATCTGTCGAATATCGGACATGCAATGCACCTGCATGGCTTTCATTTCAAGCTGGACTCGGTTGGCGACGGCAGCGTCGATCGGGCTTTGGCCGAAGAGCAACGGCGCACTGAAGTCACGGAGTTCGTCGGCCCGGGCCGCACCTTTGCGCTGTCGTGGACGCCGACCCGCCCAGGGAACTGGCTGTTTCACTGTCACATGGTCGAGCACATGACCCAGCCCGGGTTCGATGCCCACGCGACCCATGGCGACGATCATGCCGCCGGGATGGCGGGGCTCGTGCTGGGCATCGAGATCGACGGCTCCGCCTCCGATGCATCTGCGGCCGCACCGCGAAGGCTGTCGCTCGTCCTGCACGAGGAGCCCCATCGCTATGGCGAGCGCTCGGGCTATCGGATTGACCTGGCTGGCGCGGATGCGCCGCGGCTCGATTCCGGGCCGGTCCCCGGACCGGTCCTGGTGCTGTATCGGGGAGAGCCCGTAGAGATCGAGATCGTGAACCGGCTTTCGGAGTCCACGGCAATGCACTGGCACGGCATTGAAATCGAAAGTTACTACGATGGCGTCCCCGGTTTTGGCGGCCAAGGCGCCAGGCTCGCTCCGCCGATCACTCCCGGCGGGTCCTTCGTGGCCAGGTTCACGCCACCGCGCGCCGGAACGTTCATCTACCACACGCATTGGCACGACGAGGCTCAGCTTGCAGGCGGACTGTACGGCGCGCTGCTCGTGCTGGAGCCGGGCGAACGATATGACCCGTCTACCGACCACATCATCGTCATCGGACTCAACGGTGTGCTGACACAAGGCGAACGCGAGCCCTTTGCCCTGAACGGGCGCGCGACGCCCGCGCCAATCCGGCTCCGCGCCGGTGTGCCGAACCGGCTTCGTCTCATCAACATCACCGCGAACAACTCCGTGCTGACGGCCTTCCTGATCGATCGGTCCGATCTTGCGACATGGAAGCCCGTCGCCAAAGACGGTGCGCGCTTGCCCCCGGAGCAAAGGGTTCTCCGGCCGGCTCGGCAACTGATTTCGGTCGGGGAAACCTACGATTTCGAGATAACTCCGCCGCGGCCCCAGGATCTCTGGCTGGAAATACGACGTGGCAATGGCGAGTGGGTGCTGCAAGCGCCTGTCGTGGTGCGGTGAGCTCCTACCGCGACAACGCCGAACTTCAGTCGTTCACAATGCGGAGCGCGAATGACGGGTCCGGAAGCGCTGTCTGGCTGGCGATGTGCAGGGTTCCTTTCCATTGCTTGCATGTGTTGGCTCCAAGGCCTGCCCTTCAACATCTAACTCGCAGTGGATCGACGACCACGCGCACCTGATCAAGCCTCCGGTGGGCAACCCCTCTTGCGGACGCTGACTGATGCCATCAGGAATTCGCGCCGCTTCGCAGGCATACCACGACCGCACAGTTACTACACTAGGTGAGGGTCGCGATTATGAGGTACGCGGCCTTCTCAGTTGCTTTCCGCCCGACCCGCTGTCGGAAGGAGCCGCTACACGCTCCAAGCGGCATGCCCGTCTCGTCGGTCCATCAAACAGGAGGATCCGAACATGCAAACAGTGATAAGGAGATTTTCCGGAAGAGGTGCAAAGGAGTTGTTCGACTTGCTGGAAACGCGTACGGATGAGGTCGAAGAACTGATGCGCTCGGTCAAAGGCTTTGTCGGCTACACCCTCGCTCGCAGCGGCGATGGCGGATTCTCGGTGACGGTATGTCAGGACAAGGCGGGCATTGACGAAAGCGTGCAAAAGGCGCGGGAATGGGTAGCCAAGAACGCCGGAAGCACGGGCGTGGGCGCGCCGGAGCTAACGGAGGGATCAGTCCTCATTCACCTGAAGTAAGTTCGTCTTGCGACGGGGCAGCGCATGAGTTCCTCGGGAACATTCGGACGCCCGCAATCTCATTGGCTGCTCCGCATGCACACTTCTTGCCGGTTCGTCCAGACCTGCCATCGAGCGGCGAGTCGCGGATAAGCCCTATGACTTCCAGTCGTTGACGGCCAAGGCAAAAAAGATCAGGTAAGCCGCTTGTCTTTATGGTTCCTTACCATCCAATGCAGGCTGGCTCGCTTCGAGCACGATGTCTTTGGGATCGCCGTCATGCGCGATCCACGCCTTCCCCGTCACGCACTCGATGGAACTCCCGAATTCGGACGTCGTGCCGAAGGTTTGCCCCTTCGCCAGGGTGCGGGAGGCCGCGGCCGCGTTCCCTCCTCCTCCAGTCACTGAAAGCGCGTTTCACATTACGGAATGTCCTTCGAATTTTCCCAGCGAGCCTTTTCGTTTGCTGAAAACGTGTTCCACATCGCAAAACTTGATGCCTATCTCATTGAAAAATAAGGAAAAACTAACTCTTATGTCTTATATAAGACCTTGCCGCAACGCATCAAGAAGGCCCTACAATAAGTCCACGCTGCTTGCTTCGATATCCGTAGCGGCAAACTCGATCAGTTTTCAAACGCTCCCTACCCCTAGGAAATTCACATGGCCCAGTATCAAGACGACATCAAGGCAGTTGCGGCTTTGAAAGAGAACCACGGCAGCGCGTGGAACGCGATCAATCCCGAGTATGCCGCCCGCATGCGCGCCCAGAACAAGTTCAAGACGGGCCTGGACATCGCCAAGTACACGGCCAAGATCATGCGCGCCGACATGGCCGCCTACGACGCAGACTCGTCCAAGTACACCCAGTCGCTGGGCTGCTGGCACGGTTTCATCGGCCAGCAGAAGATGATCTCCATCAAGAAGCACTTCAACAGCACCGAGCGCCGCTACCTTTACCTGTCGGGCTGGATGGTGGCTGCACTGCGCTCCGAGTTCGGCCCGCTGCCGGACCAGTCGATGCACGAGAAGACTTCCGTCAGCGCGCTGATCCGCGAGCTGTACACCTTCCTGCGCCAGGCCGACGCCCGTGAACTGGGCGGCCTGTTCCGCGAGCTGGACGCTGCCCAGGGCGCCGCCAAGGCCGCGATCCAGGCAAAGATCGACAACCACGTCACCCACGTCGTGCCCATCATCGCCGACATCGACGCGGGTTTCGGCAACGCCGAAGCCACGTACCTGCTGGCCAAGCAGTTCATCGAAGCCGGCGCATGCTGCATCCAGATCGAAAACCAGGTGTCCGACGAGAAACAGTGCGGCCACCAGGATGGCAAGGTCACCGTGCCGCACGAGGACTTCCTGGCCAAGATCCGCGCCATCCGCTACGCCTTCCTGGAGCTGGGCGTGGACGACGGCATCATCGTGGCCCGTACCGACTCGCTGGGCGCCGGCCTGACCAAGCAGATCGCCGTGACCCATACGCCGGGCGACCTGGGCGACCAGTACAACTCGTTCCTGGATTGCGAAGAGCTGTCGGCCGACCAACTGGGCAACGGTGACGTCATCATCAAGCGCGACGGCAAGCTGCTGCGTCCGAAGCGCCTGCCCAGCAACCTGTTCCAGTTCCGCGCCGGCACGGGCGAAGCGCGCTGCGTACTGGACTGCGTCACCGCACTGCAAAACGGCGCCGACCTGCTGTGGATCGAAACCGAAAAGCCGCATATCGCCCAGATCGGCGGCATGGTCAGCGAGATCCGCAAGGTCATCCCGAACGCCAAGCTGGTGTACAACAACAGCCCGTCGTTCAACTGGACGCTGAATTTCCGCCAGCAGGCATATGACGCGATGAAGGCCGCGGGCAAGGATGTGTCGGCCTACGACCGCACCCAGCTGATGAGCGTGGAATACGATGACAGCGAACTGGCGAAGCTGGCCGACGAAAAGATCCGCACGTTCCAGGCCGACGCGTCGCGCGAAGCTGGCATCTTCCACCACCTGATCACGCTGCCGACCTACCACACCGCCGCGCTGTCGACCGACAACCTGGCCAAGGAATACTTCGGCGACCAGGGCATGCTGGGTTATGTGGCTGGCGTGCAGCGCAAGGAAATCCGTCAGGGCATCGCCTGCGTCAAGCACCAGAACATGTCGGGGTCGGACATCGGTGACGACCACAAGGAATACTTCAGCGGCGAAGCGGCCCTGAAGGCGGCGGGTAAGGACAACACGATGAACCAGTTCTGATACCCGTAATACCCCAAGCAAAACGCCAACCCGTGTATGGGTTGGCGTTTTTTTTTACAGATCGCTTGCGCTTACGCTGAAACGTACAGCCCAGCGAAATTGACCGGAGACTGTTAATGGACTATATTCGGTCTGGTCATGCCCACCTACAGGAGCTGTGCAATGCGAATCGCCGATCACGTCAAGCCGATCAGCTATCTCAAGAGCGAAGCCGCGCAGATTGTCAAGGACCTTGCTGAATCCGGTGAACCATTGATCATCACCCAAAACGGCGAAGCCAAGCTCGTTGTCCAGGACGTGCGCAGCTACGAATCCGATCGGCAGACATTGGCCCTGCTGAAGATTCTGGCCCTTGGGCAAAAGCAGATCGACCAGGAAAAATTTTCCGACATCGATGATGTGTTCGCAGAACTGGACGAACTGGACCGGCAAGAGAATCGGCGCTGATGGCCTCCCAATTGCTGAAGGCGAAGCTTCTCGACAGCGGTAAAGCCGAACTGAAGCGAGTTCGCCGCTACGTTGTGGACGCATTTGGCATGGCCGTCTGGGAAGACTCATATGCTGAGATCCAGGCGTCCATCACTCGCATCCGGGAGTCTCCGGAATGCGGCCACATTGTCGATGAACTCAGTGGGCTAACCGCGAACAGATTCCGCGAAGTACATTGCGGAAAAAATCGGATTATCTATGAAGTCAGGGGCGACTCCATTTATGTGCACCTGATCATAGATCAGCGTCGAGATCTGACGGCCCTGCTGCAGAAAATCATCCTGCTGGTGTAAGAAGAGACGACCAACGCCGCAACCCCGCGCATCGCTGAATCGCATTGATCGCTTCGAGGGCACAAAGGGCACCGTAGCATCGTGCCAGAGGCATCTCCGCCTCACATTGGGCCGTTGAGACCATGCTTCATCGCGCAGAATAGGAGATCGTCCGACATCTGGATCGGTGGCACCGTCCTAGAAAGAAAGTGAGCACACTGGAACCTGAAGGCGCCCGCAAGACAGTGCCGCTCGAGCATGCCAACTACCTGGAGCCATCGTGACCATCATTACCAGTGCCGGACCCCTCATCTCGCTGATCGCCGGCATTCTGATACTTGTCGTGCCGCGACTGCTCAATTACATCGTCGCCATCTACCTGATCGTCATCGGTCTGCTTGGACTGTTCGGCGGACATCTGCGGTGAACGGACGCAAGGAACTCAGACCTCCAGCTCCTCCAACACCTGCCCCTTGGTCTCGATCCCCAGGAAATGCACGGTGATCGCCGCCAGGAACGGCACCGCGGCCAGCGCAAGGAACGCACTGCTGAGATTGCCGCTGCCGATGGTGCCGGCGATCAGTGAAGGCGCAAAAATGGCAGCCAGCTTGAGCCAGGCACCGCCAAGCCCACACCCCATGGCCCGCACGCTGGTGGGGTACAGCTCCGGCGTATAGACGTAGGCCGTAATGAATCCGCTGGCCAGAAAGCCCATGGCCAGCGCACAGAGCGTCGCCACGACATAGACCGTCGATGCGTGGAACACCCCGGCCAGCACCAGCGACAACGCACACAGCAGGAACGATACGTTGATCACAGGCTTGCGGCCCACCTTGTCGACGATCATCGCGCAGACCAGCGAACCCACCACGCCCAGGACAGAAGCCCCCGCAGCAAGATTCAGCGCGAGCTGCAGCGGCGCGTGATACACGGTCTTGTACACCGTGGGCAGCCAGGTCGAGAGCCCATACTGGATGAACCCGCAGGTCGCCCACAGCATCCATACCGCCAGCGTCCGGCCGATGTAGGCCTTGCTCACCAGGTCACGCACGCGGCGGCGCGGATGATGCGTCATGGCGTCATAGGCGCTGGTATCCCCCGGCGGCGGCAGCGGGGTACGAGCGCGCGCTTCGAACGCGCGCAGCGCGCTGTCGGCTTCGGCCATGCGGCCCTTCTCCGCGAGCCAGCGCGGCGATTCGGGAATCACGCGGCGCAGGATGAAGAACAGCACCAGCGGCACGCCGCCGAGGAAGTACATCACCTCCCAGCCGTAGTGCGGCACCAGCCAGGCACCCACCCCGTTGGAGACCATCAGGCCAATCGGGAACACCACCTCGTACAGCAGCACGAAGCGGCCGCGGCCATGCGCGCGCGTGACTTCGTTGATGTAGGTGGCCGCCACCGGCAGCTCCCCGCCAAGGCCCAGCCCCTGCACGATACGCAGCAGCGCGAAGATCTCGAACGACGGCGCGAAGCCGCACGCAATGCTCATCAGGCCGATGATGCCCGCGCTCCAGCCGATGGATCGCAGCCGGCCGAAGCGCTCGGCCAGCGCCGGGAACACCAGCGCGCCGACAAGCTGTCCCACCGACGGTGCCGCGATCAGGAAGCCGATCTGGCCCGGCGTGAGCGACCACTTGGCGATCAGCAGCGGCAGCGTGGCGGCGATGGCGATGACATCGAAGCCATCGAAGAACGTCGCCAGGCCGATCAGCAGCCGGGCGCGGATATGCATGGCATTGCCCGGCATGCGCTCGATACGGGCGATGATGTTGCCCCGTGTGATACCGCCGGCGGCGCTGGCGCTGCGGCTGTCGGCAATGCCGGCGGCCCCTTCGGCCGCAGTCACGATACTGGCGCTGGCCGCCATCTGCGCGCCGGGGGACGCGGTGTCTTGTCTCTGTGTCAGCACGGTGCTTCTCTTCTAATGCTTTCGGGGGCAGTCAGCCATCGCGCCGCGGCACGAAGGGCTTCGGTTGCGCTCGCAGGCGCACGGTGAAGCGCCGGCGAGGCCGGCAGGCCCCGCCGTCGGGCGCGTGGACCTACAGGTCCAGCACCAGCCGGCTGCCCTTGCAACCGGATACACAGACCATCATGGTCTTGTTGGACGCGCGCTCGCTGTTGCTGAGCACGCTGTCGCGATGGTCGGGGCAGCCTTCCAGCACGGCGGTCTCGCAGGAGCCGCACACGCCTTCGCGGCAGCTATGCTCGACGTCCAGGCCGGCATCGAGCAGTGCATCGAGCAGCGACTTGCCCGACGGCACCTTGACGAGCGAGCCCGTGCGCGCCAGCTGGACCACGTACTCCCCTTCCTGCACCGCCTCGGTCGACGGATCGGCGGCGAAGCGCTCGATATGGACGTTCGGATAGCCATGCGCCTCGCACGCGGCTTCGAACGCATTGAGCATCGGGCCCGGGCCGCAGCAGTACAGATGCGTCTGCGCGTCCTGACCGGCCAGCATGGCGTTCAGGTCGGGCGGTGCGCCGGCCTCGTCGTCGAAGTGGAAACGCACGGCGTCGCCGTAGGCCGACAGCGATTCGGTGAACGCCGCCTCGGCGCGCGTGCGCGCGCAGTACAGCAGCGTGAACGGACGGCCAAGCTCGGCCAGCCGGCGCGCCATGCAGACAATCGGCGTGACGCCGATGCCGCCGGCCACCAGCACGGTATGCGCGGCGCTTTCATCGAGCTCGAAGTTGTTGCGCGGCGCGCTGATGGTCAGCGTCGCACCCACACGCAGCTGCTCGTGCACGAAGCGCGAACCGCCACGGCTGTTGCGATCCAGCAGCACGCCGACCGTATAGCGGTCACGGATTTCCGGCGCGCCGCACAGCGAGTAGCTGCGCACCAGGCCGTTGCCGAGGTGCAGGTCGATATGGGCGCCCGGACCGTATTCGGGCAACGCGGCCCCGTCGGGATCTTGCAGCTCGAGGCTGACAATGCCGCGCGCTTCGTAGCGCATGGCCTGGACTCGCATCGTCAGGGTCTTGTGGGCACTCATGTCTCTTCCTTCTGTTTCCATCGCGCGCCGTGGACTACGCGGGCGCGGTACTGAACTTGCGTGGTCGTGCGCCGGGGCTCAGCGCTTCTCGGTCAGGAACTTGCCTGCCGGACCGCCGGCATTCTTCTGGCGGCGGGTATTGCCGTCGATGCCGCCTTCGATCGCCCATTCGGCGAACACGGTCGGGCCCGGCTCGAACGCGCGCGGCTCCCAGTGTTCGTCGAGCTGGTCCTCGTCGGCGTAGTACTCGATCAGGCCGCCGGCCGGATTCTTGAAGTACCAGAAATAAGCCGACGAGATCGGGTGGCGGCCCGGGCCGAGCTGCGTGTCCCAGCCCTTGCGCGACATATGCATGCCGCCGCCAAAGACTTCGTGCAGGTCGCGCACGGTGAAGGCGACATGGTTGATGCCCGCCTTCGGCTCCGGCAACTGCAGCAGGAACAGGTCATGGTGGCCGCCCTCGGCCGCGCAGCGCAGGAAGGCGCCGCGGTCCGGGTAGCGGTCGGACGGCACGAAGCCGAACTTCTCCACGTAGAAGCGCTCGGTGACCTTCACGTCCTTGACGAAGAAGACGACGTGGCCCACTTCGATGGGGATGGCGCGTTCGTAGATCGGGCTGGGCTGGTTCAGGCGCGGCTTGTCGTTCCACGTGTTCATCAGCGCGCATTCAACCTGCACGTCGTGCTTGCGCGTCACCTGGAAGCGTACGGCCAAGCCGTTCGGGTCGGTGCAGCCGATTCGTGCGCCGTTGTCCAGCGACACGAACGTCGGCTCCTTGCCAATGCGATCGCGAATTCCCGCCAGCGACGTTTCGTTGTCCACGCCCCACACCACTTCGCGCAGCGTCGGGCCGGCCTCGATGGCAGGCGGCAGCGTGGCGTCGTCGATGCGGCGCACCAGCACGCGGCAGCCGTTGAGCGTTTCGAAATCCAGGCCCTGCGCGTCGTCGCGCTTGATGGTCAGGCCCCAGTCGCCGAAAAAGCCGCGGCAGGCGTCGAAGTCATCCGCGCCGTAGACGATCTCGTCGATTCCCAATACCTTGATCATGGTTCTCTCCAGCGTGCCGGGCTCAGTTGGCCCACGGCAGCGGTTGTTCGTTCAGGCCCCAGTACACGCTTTTCTGCTCCATGTACTGCAGGATGCCCAGCCTTCCCTTCTCGCGCCCGAGGCCACTGTCGCGCCAGCCGCCGAACGGGGTAGAAATGGAAAACTGCTTGTAGGTGTTGATCCACACGTTGCCGGCTTGCACGGCGCGTGCCACGCGCCAGGCGCGCTTGTAGTCGCGCGTCCAGATGCCGGCCGCCAGCGCGTAGACGCTGTCGTTGGCCTGTTCGATCAGATCGTCCTCGTCATCGAACGGGATGGCCACCAGCACCGGCCCGAAGATTTCTTCCTGGGCGATGCGGGCGTGGTTGTCCAGGCCCTCGATGATGGTCGGCGTATAGAAGTAGCCGTTGGGCAGGCCCGCGACGTCCGGGCGCAGGCCGCCGGTGCGAAGCTGGCCGCCGTCCTGCACGCCCATGGCGACATAGGACTCGATCGAGTCGCGGTGGCGATCAGTGATAAGCGGGCCCATCTGCGTGCGTTCGTCAGCCGGGTCGCCTACGCGCAGGTGCGCGGCACCGGCAGCCAGGCGCTCGATGAACGGCTCGTACTGCGAGCGCGCCACGAACAGGCGCGAACCCGCGATGCACGATTCGCCCGACGAGCTGAAGATGCCGTACAGCACGCCGTTCACCGCGTGGTCCAGGTCGGCGTCGTCGAACACCATGGTCGGCGACTTGCCGCCCAGTTCCAGCGACACCGGCATCATCTTGTCGGCCGCGATATGCGCGATGTGCTTGCCGGTGGTGGTGCCGCCCGTGAACGACACGCGGCGCACCAGCGGATGCTTGGTGATGGCGTCACCGATCACCGAGCCCTTGCCCGGAAGCACACTGATCAGCCCCTTGGGCACGCCCGCTTCCTCGCAGATGCGCGCCAGTTCCAGCGCCATCAGCGGCGTCACTTCGGCGGGCTTGACCACCACGGCGTTGCCGGCGGCCAGGGCGGGCGCCATCTTCTGCGCTTCGCTGGCGATCGGCGAATTCCACGGCGTGATCGCGGCCACCACGCCCATGGGCTCGTAGACGCTCATGGTCAGGCAGTCGCCGCGCTGCGGGGTGATCTGCTCTTCCAGCGTTTCGCAGGCGGCGGCGAAGAACTGGAAGGTGCTGGCGGCGCTGGCGACCAGCGCGCGGGTTTCGCTGATGGGCTTGCCGTTGTCGAGGCGCTGGCGCTGCGCGAGCGGCTCAGCCTGCGCGCGGATCAGCTCGGCCACGCGGTACAGCACGGCGGCGCGCTCGTGCGGCTTGCGCCGGGCCCAGCCGCTGGTCTCGAACGCGCGCTGCGCGCCCTGCACCGCTTCTTCCACGTCCGCGAGGCTCGCGGCGTTGAGTTCGGCCACCACTTCGCCGGTGGCCGGGTAGCGCGTCGCGTAGCGGTCGCCGGTCCCCAGGCGCCATTCGCCTGCGATACAGATGGGGAGTACTTCTTGCGTCTTCATTGTGGTTGCCTGCTTGGTCTGTGGGGGCCGGCCGCTGCCTGCTAGATCGATACCGCGTGCGCCCGGTTGCCCAGCGCGCGCACCACGCTGAACACCGTCAGCGCCGAAGTCTTGGGGTTGGCCGCGAGCGGCTTGCCGCGCATGGTCAGCTCGAAGCCGCCGAACGCGCCGCGCGCTTCCACGTGGTGGACGTTCTCGACAGCGTCCGGGTCGGCCAGCAGCCGCACCGAGGTGCGGTCCAGCCCGAGGCCGGCCAGCGACACCGTGGCCGCCACATTGGCGTTCTTCGGGTACAGGCGGGCCGCGTCGCGCGCGGTGCCTTCGAAGATCACCGTGGGCTCGGTCAGCGCATCGAGGTCGAACAGTTCCGCAGCCGGCGTGCCGGTCCAGGCACGGGCCGGCTTGCGGCCGGTGTAGATGACCTCGTCGAGGCCGCCCACGCGCGCCGCGGCCAGCGCGTCGATGGCGCCGATCGCGCCGGACAGCAGTTGCACCTGCGTCTTGCCGCGGCGGGCGGCCGCTTCCAGGCGCTCGGCCATGCCGGGCTCGGACAGCGCGCCGACCGACACCACCATGCACGGGATGCCACGTTCCAGTGCCGGCACGACGTGCTCTTCCAGCGCCTGGTGGCCCGCGCACTCGACCAGCAGGTCGGGACGCTGGTCACCGTCGACCAGATGCGTCGCCACGCGAACGTTCGGCACCAGCGCCGACAGCGCGCCGCGTGCCTCATCCATCTGGCCTTCCGGCACGATCACCACGTCGAACGCGACATCCGGATCCGACTTCAGCAGTTCCAGCACGCCGCGGCCGATCGCGCCGCATCCCACCATGGACACATGCAGCATGGACATCTCCCTTCAGGCGGTCGTGGCGGTGGTTGCCGGCGCGGCAATCGGCGCCTGCTTGTTCACCGGCGGGCCGGCGAACACGGTCTTGAAGCTGCCGATCGACAGCATGTCGATCTCCAGCAGGAACGGACCGGCTTCGGCCGTGGCTTCCTGCAGCGCGGCGCCGACGTCGTCCAGGCTGCTGACGCGGCGGTGGCGCAGCGACAGCGACTGGCACAGCTGCGCATAGTCGGGCGTGTGCAGGTCGACATAGTGGCGGCGGCCGCCGTACTGCGCGTCCTGGATGTTCTTGATCACGCCATAGCCCTTGTCGTTCATCAGCACGATGACCATGTCGGCGCGCTCCTGCACGGCGGTGGCCAGCTCGCCCAGGTTCAGGATGAAGCCGCCGTCGCCGGCCAGCGTGAAGGTCTTCTTGCCCGAAGCCGTGGCAGCCGCGCCCACTGCGGCGCCGATACCCATGGCCAGGCCCTGGCCGATGCCGCCGCCGAGCGCATGCACGCCGGCACGCGAGTCGAAAATCTGCAGATGGCGGTTGCCCCAGGTGCTGTTCGACACGGTCACGTCGCGCACCCAGTTGAAGTTGCGGCCCACCGCCTGCTGCAGCGCCTGCACCAGTGCCGCGTACGGGCCCAGGCCATCGACCAGCGCGTTCACCGCGGTGTCGTGAGCGCGGCGCAGGTCGCCGGCAAAGGCCGGGTCGATCTGCATGCGGCCTTCCAGGCGGTCGGCCAGCGCGTCCAGCGCCAGCGCGGCGTCGCCGCTGACAAAGTAGTCGCTCTGGTAGCAGCGGCCTTCCGAGGCCGGATCGGCGTCGATGCGCAGCAGCGGACGCGGCAGCTTCAGTTCGTACTTCAGCGTTTCATTGCCGCGCAGGCGCGAGCCGACCACCAGCATGGCGTCGCACGTCTGGTAGAACGACTCCACCGGCTTGTGCAGGTTGTAGGCGCCCAGCGAGCGCGGATCGTCTTCCGCGACGATGCCGCGGCCTTGCGTGCTGGTGACGACGCCGAAGCCCAGGTCGAGCAAGCGCTTGACCTGCTTGCTGGCGTGGCGTGCGCCACCACCGAGCCACAGCATCGGACGCTTGGCCTTGGCCAGGCGCTCGGCCAGCGCGTCCAGCGCGTGGGCCGACGGCTGGTGTTGCGGCACCGGCAGCGGCTTGAGGTCGGCCGGCATGTCGATCAGCGCGGCCTGGATGTCGATGGGGATCTCCACGCTGACCGGACCTGTCGGCGCCGTCAGCGCGGTCTGCACGGCCAGCTTGATCGTGCTGATCGCGGTGTCGGCGCTGCGCACGCGGAAGGCGGCCTTGGACACGGCCTTCAGCATGGTGAGCTGGTCCGGGGCCTCGTGGATATATGCAAGGCTCTGGTCGAGGTACGGCGTTTCGATCTGGCCGGTGATGTGCAGCATCGGCGTGCCGGCGGTCAGGGCTTCGACCATGGCGCCCGCGGCATTGCCGGCGGCGGTGCCGGTGCTGGTCAGGCACACGCCCAGGCCGCCCGTGGTGCGGGCGCAGGCGTCGGCCATATTGGTGCCGCCCGCTTCGCCGCGCGCCGGCACGAAGCGGATGTTGCCGCGCTCGCCCATGGCGTCGAGGATCGGCATGTTGTGGATCGAGATCACGCCAAAGGCAGCCTTGACGCCGCACTGTTCGAGAAAGGCCGTGATGGCGCAGCCCACGGTGACTTGCTGTTGTTCGTACTGTTGTTGGTTAGGCATGACGGGAGTGTCCTCCGGAGATATCAATATGGCTGCCCGTGGTGTACGAAGACAACGGCGAGGCAAGGAACAGGATGGCGCGGGCTGCCTCGACGGGCAGGCCCAGGCGGCCGAGTGGAATATGTTTCTGCTGGGCCAGGCGCGCGGTCCACGCGGCCCAGTCCAGGTGTTGGTCTGCTTCGGGGCGCGCCTCGAAGCGGCGGCGCCACTGGCCCGATTCGACCAGCCCGATCAGGATGCCGTTGACGCGCACGCCCTTGGGCGCGAACTCGGTGGCCATCGAGCGCACCAGGTTCAGCACGCCGGCGCGCGCGGCGGAGGTCGCCACCATGTGCGGCTCGGGCTGCTGCGCGAGCAGCGAGTTGACGCAGACAATGGCGCCCTGCCCCGATTGTTCGAGTTGCGGCAGGAAGGCGCGCGTCGGGTGGATCACCGAGAAGAACTTGAGCTGCAGCTCTTCCATCCAGGCTGCATCTTCGGTATTTGCGAAGGTCGAGACGCGGCCCTGGCCGGCGTTGTTGACCAGCATGTCGACGTTGCCCAGCGTCGCCTGCACTTCGGCGGCGAATGCGGCGACCTGTTCGGGCTTCAGCACGTCGCAGGTGGCGGCATAGAGCCGGCAACCGGGGAAGGTCTCGCGCAGCTTCGCTTCGGCGCTGCGCAGGCGCGCTTCGTCGCGGCCGCACATGGCCACGGCGGCGCCCGCTTCGAGCAGCAGTTCGACGGTGGCCAGCCCGATGCCGGAGGACCCGCCTGTGACGACGGCAACCTTGCCGTCGAGTTCAATCATGGACATTGTCCTCACTCCCGATACAGATTCACGACCTTGCCGCCAGTGCCTTTCAGCGACGGCCGGTAGTCCAGCAGGCGCGACAGCTCGGCCGCGGTGTCCCGCACTTTTTCCAACATCGAATCGAGCTGCGCCGGATCGATGTGCGCGGCCGGAATGGTCGCGCCCAGCGCCGCCACCACCTTGCGGGTGCGGTCGCGCACCGGTGCGGCGATGGTGGAGATGCTCGACTCGAAGAAGCCCTCGTGCAGCACGTAGCCGCGCTCGCGGTCGTGCTGCACGAGTTCGTACAGCGCTTCGACGCTGACCGGCGTGCGCTCGGAGAAGGCTTCGAGCTGCGGCTCGGGGTACAGCGCGCGCAGTTCGTCGAGCGACAGGTCTTCGAGCAGCACGCGGCCGAGCACGGTGGCATGCGCGGGCAGCCGCGTGCCGACATTCACGGTGCTCGCGAACGGGCGCGGCGACACCGCCTTGGCCACGTACACGATCGAACGGCCGTCGCGCACTACCAGGTTGGTCGGATAGCCGATCTCGTCGCGCAGGCGCTCCAGCAGCGGGCGGCCCAGCTCGGTCAGCTCCAGCGACGCCAGGTATTCGAAGCCCAGCCGCAGCACGGCCATGCCCAGGCGGAAGTCCCGGCCGCCGTCGGCGCGCTCGACAAAGCCGAGCATCTCGAGCGTGGTCAGCAGGCGGAACACCGTCGAGCGCGGCACCTTCAGCCGACGCGCCAGCTCGGCCGCCGAGATCGCGCGGTCCTTGCTGTTGAACTCGCCGAGCAGGCGCAGGCCGCGCTCGAGGCCCGGGACGATGTACTTGTCCGGGAACTCGGCGGCGGATTGCGTGGCGTTGGCGGACGGCAGGGCGGTCATGGCCTGGGTACCTGGTGATGGCGCGAAGTGCGGGCGGGCGCGCGCATCAGCGCTTGATCTTCGACAGCGGGTGCTCGGGCGGGTACGTCGGCGTGATGGGCTTCTGGGCGCCCAGCATCACGCACATCAGCGCGTCTTCCTCGCCGATGTTGATTTCCTCGCGGTACACGCCGGGCGGCACCGAGACCAGGTCGCGGTCGGTCAGGATGGTCTCGAAGCGCTCGCCGTCCTTTTCCAGGATCAGCTTGATCTTGCCGCGCATGACGAAGAACACCTCTTCCACGTCGGTGTGGATGTGCGACGGGCCTTCATGGCCGGCGGGGATGATCATGGTCGAGAACGTGAAGTGCTCCGACGGCACGGTGTTGGTGTCGGCAGCCACGCCGGTGCCGCCGGTGCCCAGGTAACGCATCTGCGCGCGGCGGTACTTCGGGTCGTAGTCGGCCTGGAACTTCAGCGCGTCCCAGTCGTACTTGCGCGTGGAGAAGCGCGCGACGCGGCTTTCCATCCACTGGTCGAACGAGGCGCCTTCCGGTTGGTCCCAGGAACGCTTGATGTTTGCTGCTTGAGACAGATCGCTCATTTGGATTCCTTCTGTTTCAGTGGATCAGTGGATCAGTGGATCAGTGCATGACAAAGCCGCCGTTGACGGCCAGGGTCTGGCCAGTCACGAAGCGGGCAAGATCGGACAGCGCAAACAGCACCGCGCCGCAGACATCGTCGGGCAGTTGTTCGCGCTGGATGGCGCGCTGCTCGCGATACAGGTCGTGCCGGTGCTGCGGCACGTATTCGGTGGCTTCCACCAGCGTCAGGCCCGGCGCCACTGCGTTGACGGTGATCTGGTCGCGGCCGAGTTCGCGCGCCAGCGAGCGGGTCATGCCGATGATGGCGCTCTTGCTTGCCACATAGGCCAGCAGGTTGGGCGCGCCCCACAGCGGCGTGTCGGACGCCAGGTTGATGACCGCGCCGCGGCCGCTGGCCTTCAGGGCCGGCAGGCAGGCGGTGGTCATCAGCCAGGTGCCGCGCACGTTGACGTTCATCACGCGGTCCCAGGTGGCGATGTCGATGGCGCTGGCGTCGCGGCCGCCGGAGTCGGTCACGGCGGCGTTGTTGACCAGGCCGTCCAGGCCGCCCAGGCCCTTGACGGCGACGTCGGCACAAGACTGGATCGAAGCGGGGTCGGACAGGTCCACCGGCACCGCCACCACCTTGAAGCCGCGTGCGCGCAGCGCATCAGCTTCCTGCTGCAGGCGGTCGGCCAGGATGTCGGCCATGGCGACCGTGGCGCCGGCTTCGAGCAGCGACTTGACGAAGGCCAGGCCCAGTCCGCGCGCCGCGCCGGTGACCAGCACCTTGCGCCCCGCCAGCAGAGCGTTGTTGGTAGCCTCAGGCATGGCTTGCCACCCCGCCGGCAGGCTTGAGCATGGCGACCGGCTCGTCGGCGATCTCCTGATCGGCGCGGCGCTTGAGCAGGCGGCGCACACGCGTGATGCCAGCATCATGCTGGTACAGCATCTCGTGGTCGCGCGCCTGCGGCGCCAGCGATTCGAGCACCACGCGGTCCTGCTCCAGCACGTCCCAGTGCAGCTGCTCCAGGCGGTTGCGATACAGGAAGCGCCAGACGTCGCGCTGCCAGCCCTGCACGTGGCGGGTACGCCAGAAGAACACCATGCAGTGGTCTTCATCGACCGGCGTGGCCATGCCGACGATGCCGAACGGGCCGCCGGGGCCGACCTTGTCGCGATACGGAATCGCCAGGCGCAGCCACAGCGTGCCGGTCTCGCCGAATTCCACCCAGTCGAAGTTCACGCCGCGCTGGCCGACCTTCTCGAAGATCAGGCCATGCTCGGTTTCGCGGATCTGCATCACGGCCGACTTCTCGCCGCAGGCCATCGAGTGCGACACGGCATGCAGGTAGGCGCCGTGCATCGGGTCCATGACGTTGTCGATGGCGTAGCGGTAGTTGCAGTCCCAGTGCGCCACGCACAGGAAGTTGCTGTGCTCGTCGCTGACCAGCTCTTCGGGCAGGCGCAGCACGTCGGGGCTGCCCTCGCCCTCTTGCGGGGCCTGGTCGCCGAACCACAGGAAGATGGCGCCAGCCTGTTCCTGCACCGGATAGCTGCGCACGCAGGTGCGGCCTTCCAGCGGGCAGCTGTCCACGGCCGGCACGCTCTTGACCTGGCCGTCGCCGCCGACTTCCACGCCGTGGTACCAGCAGGCGACGCGGTCGCCGAGATTCCAGCCCATCGACAGGCGGGCGCCACGGTGCGGGCAGCGGTCTTCCAGCGCGTGCACCTGGCCGGCGTTGTCGCGCCACAGCACGATGTTCTGGCTCAGGCGGGTGATGCCGATGGGGGCGTGGGTCACCGCCCACGAGGCGGCCACCGGGTACCAGTAGTTGCGCAGGCCGCTGTTCAGGCGGGCTTCGGCGCGGGCTTGCTTGTTCGATTCCATGTTTGTCTCGCTCGGGCTCTGGGCTGTTCAGTCGGGCTGGCTGCGGTCAGGCGCCCAGCCGGCGCATCTCGGCCAGGAAGCGCTCTTCGGTCCAGGTCTTGCCATCCAGGCACAGGAAGTTGGTGGCATTGAAGGCACGGACGATGTCCGCCGGCGATTGCGCGCCGCCTTCGAATGCGGCTTCAAGCGCGTCGCCCAGTGCGTTCTCGTACGCCGAAGGTGCGTCGGCGCGGGTCTGCCACACGATGTTGGCAACCTTGCCCGGCTGCTCGATGTGGCCCTTGCCCGCGACGTTGTTCGGGGCCGGACGCTCCCAGGGCACCAGGTTGGGGTTGTACGAGAGGCTATCCATTGCGCTTTTCTCCATGTCTGCCTGCGTGGGGACCGGTTTCATCACGCTGCGGCCTGAGCCAGGTCGCTTGCGCTTTGTTTTACTAATGAAACACTGGTTTAGATATTGAACACAGGTACGACTATAGACAACGATGATTCAAAAATTGACTAGGGTTAACCCGCGAAACGCGGAAAGTGATGCCGGGGGGGCGTGCCCCGGCGGACGAAGGGACTAGCGGGCAGCCGCGGGCAGGGCGCCGCGGATGAGACGAGCCGTCGCCGCAGCCTGGTCGATGTAGCACGCGTGGCCGGCATCCGGCACCGGCGTAAATGGCAGGCCGAAGCGCTCCGCCAGCAAGCCGCAGGCCACCGGCGTCGTGACGATGTCCCGGCTGCCGCAGGCAATCTGTACGGGCACTGCCGCGGGACGCTTTGCCAGGTAGGCATCGATATCGTCCCCGCACAGCATGGCCACCGCCTGGCGATAGCCATCCGGGCGCAGGCGCCGCATGTTCCAGCGCACCCACGCATGCGCGCCGTCGTCGGCGCTCTCGCTCAGCAGTCGCCCCGGGCCGCGCTCGGCCAGTCCTTCCACGCCCAGCGATGCCAGCGCGTCCAGCCGTTGCCGCGCGACTTCGCGCGCCTTGTCTTCCTTGCCGGGTCCGCCATAGCCCTGGGCCACGCTCATCAGCAGCAGCTGCGCGGGCAGGCCGGCATCATCCGCGCCGGCCACATAGGCAGCTGCCATCAGCGCGCCGAGCGAATGGCCGACGATCAGGTCCGGGCGCAGGCCGAGCGTGCGCAGCCATTCCCGCAGGCGCGCCGCATAGTCCGCGGCTTTCGGCTGCGCTTGCGCCAGCGGCGTCGAATCGCCATAGCCAGGCGCATCCCATGCAAGCACGCGCGCGTGCGCGGCCAGCAGGCTGGCGCAAGGCAACCATGAGGCTGCCCCGGAACTGATGCCGTGCAGCAGCACGATCACCGGGCCGGCGGTGCCGCCGCTTCGATAGGCGACCTGCGCGCCGTTCCCGACCTGCGTGACACGTTCCGCAAACCCGCTGTCTAGTGCGGCCAGCATGTCCTGCGCCGGCGGGCACGAATCTTGATAGTCATCTCGTTCCATATATAAAACTTAGGTTTGCAAATGAAACCTTATGACTATAGAAGCTGGGCTGCCGCAAAAGGATCAGGGTTAACGATAGGCCGTCTTCTGCTGGATGTGGCGGCTCTTGGTTGGTGCATGCGCCCCTCTCGCCCTACTGCCGGCGAGCGTGGCCGGGCTGGCAGTCTGCAAAGTCTTTGCTGGCGCGCCTTTCATTCCAAACATAGGGCCGCACAGTGCGAGAGCCTCATGACTGCCGGATCACTGCCGTGCACGCGTGCGTGCACAAGCAGTGTGCGGCCTGCGGCTATGCGGCTACGTCGCACTCCCGCCTCACTAGGGATAACCCTCCTCACTCCTCGCGAAAAGCCCCGCTATATTTCGCTGAACGTTTCTTAGGTTGTTTGTAGTTTTATATATGAAACGTTAAAGCGTCTGAAAATGCATATTTTGAGATTTGCAGCAGCCGTACAGGACAGACGAGCCAGAACGATTAGAAGACGGAACAAAGAAGGAAACGGTAGATGAAACTTGCACGAATCGCTGCGGGCCTGCTCGCAGCCTCCCCCCTGCTGGCCTCGGCCCAGTCGGTCACGCTGTACGGCGTGGTCGATACCGGTGTCGAGTATGTGAGCAACGTCGGCGCCAACGGCTACGGCCTGACGCGCGTGCCCAACAATACCGCGACCGTCCCCTCGCGCTGGGGCCTGCGCGGTACCGAGGACCTGGGCGGCGGACTGAAGAGCATCTTCGTGCTGGAGTCGGGCTTCGCGCCCGACACGGGCAGCGCCAACCAGGGCGGCCGCCTGTTCGGCCGCCAGGCGCTGGTGGGCCTGTCGAACCAATATGGCCAGCTGTCGTTCGGCCGCCAGTACACCATGCTGTTCTGGGCCACGCTCGACAGCGATATCCTCGGTCCCAACGTGTACGGTTCTGGCTCGCTCGACAGCTACCTGCCCAACACGCGCGCCGATAACGCGATCTCGTACAAGGGCACCTTCGGCGGCCTGACCCTCGGCGCGACCTACAGCTTCGGCCGCGATGCGGTCAACGCCGGCCCGAGCCCCGGCGGCACCAACTGCGCCGGCGAGAACCCCGCCGACAAGAAGGCCTGCCGCGAATGGTCCGCCATGATCCAGTACGCGACCAACTGGTGGGGCGTGCACACCGCGTATGACTCGCTGCGCGGCGGCCCGGGCGCGTTCGCCGGCCTGACCAACAGCAACCTGAAGGACGACCGCCTGTCGGTGGGCGGCTACATGATCCTGGCGCGCACCAAGCTCGGCGCCGGCTGGCTGCGCCGCGACAACGACGGCAGCGCGACCCGCATCAGCGACTTGTACTACGCCGGCGCGTCCTATGACATCACGCCCGCGATCAACCTGGCCGGCCAGGTCTACTACCTGAACTACCACGGCAGCGACAACAAGGCCTGGCTGTACGCGCTGCGCGGCACGTATTCGTTCAGCAAGCGCACCTCGGTGTATGCCACCGCCGGCTTCATCGACAACGGCGGCCAGCTCGCGGCATCGGTCAGTGGCGGCTCGCCGGGTTCCAACCCGAAACCGGGCGCGAACCAGTTCGGCACGATGCTGGGCATCAAGCACATCTTCTGAGAGACGTATGCAACGTGGCGGTCGGGCGCGATCCCCGGCCGCCGCGTTCGAGGCGAACCATCCATTGGCACGCCATAGTCCGCGCGGCTTCCGCCCTGGCCTCCCGGCCAGCACCCGCACGCGGCTGCCCTGAAGCACTCACTTGCCATCGTCCGCGCGCACGCCAGGTGCGCCGGACCCCAGTTTTCAGAGGTCCACCATGAAGTCTGCACGCCGCAAAGTCCTTGCCACCGTCATCGCGGCAGGCGCCGCCGCCATGCTCGCCGGCGGCTCCGCCCTGGCGCAGGGCAACTACCCCAACAAGCCGATCACGATCGTGGTCGCCTACCCCGCCGGCGGCGACGTCGACGTGCTGGCCCGCCTGTTCGCCGAAAAGCTGGCGCCGCGCCTGAAGCAATCGGTCGTGGTCGAGAACCGCACCGGCGCGGCCGGCACCATCGGCAGCGCCTACGTGTCGCGCGCCAACCCCGACGGCTACACGCTGCTGCTGGCGCCGAACACCCTCGCCATCGCGCCGCTGGTGCTGAAGCCGGGCACTGGCGCCAGCTACGACGTGCAGCGCGACTTCACGCCGATCACGCAGATCGGCACGCAGTCGCTGTTCGTGGTGGTGAACAAGGGCACCGGCATCACCAAGGTCAGCGACCTGGTCGCGCGGGCCAAGGCGGGCAAGGTGGAAACCTATGCCACGCCGGGCAACGGCTCGCCGATGCATATCATGGGCGAACTGTTCAACAAGTCCGCCGGCGTCAAGATCAGCCAGGTGCCTTACCGCGGCCTGGCCCCCGCGATCGTCGACGTGCTGGGCGGGCAGGTGCCGGTGACCTTCGTCACCTACGGCGCGGTGGCGCAGTATGTCGGCAACGGCAGCCTGGTCCCGATCGCCGTGGCTGACCAGAAGCGCTCGCCGTTCGCGCCCAATGTCCCGACGCTGGCCGAACAGGGCTACAAGGATGTGGAGATCGGTGCCTGGCAGGCGCTGCTGGGGCCCAAGGGCATGTCGCCGGAACTCGTGAGCACGCTCAACGGGCACATCAACGAGATCCTGAAAATGCCCGACGTGGTGTCGCGCATGGCGACCATTGCCGTCACCCCGGTGGGCGGCGAGCCTGCCGTGCTGCAGAAGCTGTTGGCCACGGACACGGTGCGTTACACGAAGATCGTGAAGGAATTCAATATTCAGGCGGACTGAGTAACGGTCGTTTATAAAAGGGGCCTTCGCCGGGGTTTGTCGGGCTTGGCGGGGCGCCGCTGTTTCGCCGGCGTAGCCGGCGGGGCTTTGTGGTTGGGATTGGGGTTATCGTGCTTGGCAGGCGCTGCTGTTTCGCCGGCGTAGCCGGCGACTTACTCTTTTGTCCGAGCGACAAAAGAGTAAGCAGAAAAGCGCGTCGCCTGGCGGCTGGCCATCAACGAGGCGCTCCTTGTTTTCAAGCGGCTTTGGTCTCGCGAGACGTGGTTGCCCGTTCGGGCCTGCTACGCATAGTGATTCAGAACCAGTGCCTCCGATAACCGGCTTGTGTACGATCCCCATGTAGGGCTCGGGTACAGCGTTCCAATAGCGTCAGCGGTGGGACGCCTACGGCTGCGCTGCGCGCGCGTCCTAGTCGGTTTGCGCGGGGCATCATCGTCGCCAGTGCCGACGGTTCGGTTTCTCTGCTTCGCTGCGGCGCGGTTTGCCTGCGGCCTGGGTGCTCAACGACCGGACAATCAGTTGACCTGCCGCCCCATGCCTTCCCAGAACGGCTCGCGCAGCTTGCGGCGCAGCAGCTTGCCCGACGGGTTGCGCGGCAGGGCTTCGACGAAATCGATGCTCTTCGGCACCTTGAACCCGGCCAGCCGCTGCCGTGTCCAGCTGATGATGCTGTCCAGGTCCGCGCCCTGCCCCGGCTTGAGCACTACGATGGCCTTGACCGCCTCGCCCCATTTTTCGTCGGGCACGCCGATCACGGCGACATCCGCCACGATCGGGTGGCCGTAGATGGCGCTCTCCACCTCGGCGGGATAGACGTTTTCGCCACCGCTGATGATCATGTCCTTGACTCGGTCATGGATGTAGAGATACCCCTGCGCATCCAGGTAGCCCGCATCGCCGGTACGCAGCCAGCCGTCGGCGTCGATCGTGCGCGCGGTCTCCTCGGGCTGCTTCCAGTAGCCGGACATATTGTGGGCGGAGCGGATCACCACTTCGCCCACTTCTCCAGATGCCAGTTCGCGCCCTTCGTAATCCACCACCTTCAGCTGCACGCCCGGCAGCGGCTTGCCGGCCGCACGCATGCGCGGCACTTCCTCGATGGTGTGGTCTTCCGGCGGCAGCGCCACCACCGTGCCGGTGGTTTCCGTCATGCCGTACTGCTGCACGAAGCCGCAGCCGAAGACCTCGATGCCCTCGCGCAGCAGCGCCGCCGGAATCGGCGCCGCGCCGTACAGCAGATACTTCAGGCGCGAATAGTCCACCGCGCGCGCACGCGGATCGCGCAGCACGATCTGCATCGCGGCCGGCACCATGAACAGCTTGCTGATGCGCTCGTGCTCGATGAAGTCGAGCACCGCGCGCGGATCGAACTCCCTGGCCACCACGCCCTTGGCGCCCGACAGCAGGTTGCGCAGGCCCCAGCCGGAGCCGCCGATATGCGCGACCGGCATCGCCACCAGCGAGATATCGTCCGCCGTCCAGTGCGACCAGGGAATCGACTCGCGCTCGCTGACCTCGGTGCCGATGGTCAGGTTGCGATGGGTCAGCATGGCGCCCTTGGGCCGCCCGGTGGTACCCGAGGTGTAGAGCTGCAGCACGACGTCATGCGTATCGGGCTGGTGATCGGGCAGTGTGGCCGGATGCGCGTCGCGCCAGTCCGTATAGAGCGGCCAGTCGGCATGGCTTCCGGCCTCCATGGCAACCACCTGCCGCACCATCGGCAATGCGGGCAGCAAACCCTGCACCATCGCCGCGGACTCCGGCCCCACCAGCAGCAGTACGGCATCGCTGTGGCCGACGATGAATTCCACCTCGGGCGGTGCCAGCCGCCAGCTTGCCGGCGTCATGACCGCGCCCATCTTTGCGGCACCGATCCAGGCCTCGAAATAGTGGTCGCAGTTCTTGCCGATGTAGCCGATATGGTCGCCGGCACGCACGCCGGCGGCGAGCAGCGCCTGCGCGACGCGGCTGGTGTTGCGCTCGAACTCGGCATAGGTGGTGTGCCGGCCTTCGAACGAGTAGGCCACCGCGTCGGGCCTGAGGCTGGCAAAGTGGCGCACGGCCCGAGGCAGCGTGGCCAGGTAGCTGAAATCCATCGACGTCTCCCCCTTTATGTAGTGACGGCCCGGCCCGGCCAGGCCGGGCCGCAGCGGTCATCTGCGGAATCCGTGTTGCGGGATCAGCGCGGTGCCATGCGGATGGCGCCGTCCAGGCGCACCGATTCGCCATTGAAATAGCCATTGCGGCACATCTCCACCGCGAGCGAGGCGAACTCTTCCGGCTGGCCCAGGCGCTTGGGGAACGGCACCGACGCGCCCAGCGCGGCCTTGACGTTCTCGGGCGCGCCCTGCAGCAGCGGCGTATTGAAGATGCCCGGCAGGATGGTGTTGACGCGGACGCCTTCGCCGGACAGGTCGCGCGCGATCGGCAGCGTCATGCCGACCACGCCGGCCTTCGATGCCGAATAGGACGCCTGGCCAATCTGGCCGTCCTGCGCCGCCACCGATGCCGTGCTGATGATCACGCCGCGATCGCCGCTGGCGGTGGGGTCCAGCGTCAGCATGCCGGCGGCCGAGCGCGAGATGCAGCGGAAGGTCCCGATCAGGTTGATCTGGATGATGCGTTCGAATGCGTCAGTCGGGAAGAACTTGATCTGCGACGGGTCTTCCTTCGAGCGCGAGGCGGTCTTGATTGCATTACCGGTGCCGGCGCAATTGACCAGGATGCGTTCCTGGCCGATGGCGGCGCGCGCCTTGGCGAAGCCGGCCTCGACTTCGGATTCGGAAGTCACGTTGACCTGGCAGAACACGCCGCCTAGTTCGCGTGCCAGCGCTTCGCCCTTCTCGGCGTTGAGGTCGAACAGCGCCACGCGCACGCCCTGCGCCGCCAGCGCGCGGGCGGTCGCCGCGCCCAGGCCCGAGGCGCCGCCGGTCACGATGGCCGATACCGATGCATTGAGTTCCATTACCGTCTTCCTTCCATCTTGGTTTTGCCGGGTCATTGCCGCCCACGCGACAGGCCCGATGCTGGTGTCAGAAACCGGCGCCGCTGGAGCGCCGGAGCGGGTTCGAGATTCGTGGATCGGGCCCTGACACGCATCGTCGGAAGCGACGAATGCACCGATACGCCACTTTCCCGGCCCTCGAGGCCGAACAACACCACTGTCGGGGGCTCGACTTCGAGACCGCGGTGGGACCAATGCGCTACAGTGTCGCGCATGGAAGGCTTGACCGCGACGGCCCCCGGATCCCATGCGCCCTCTTCTCCCTGAAGCCCCTGGCTGCGCGCGCCGGCTTGCCTGGCTGCTACTGACCGCGCTGCTGCTGACGCTGCTGCCCCGCGCGCCCGCCGGCGCGGCGCCGGCAAACCCGCTGGTTGCCGCGATACAGCACGGCGATGCCAAGGCCGCGCCGGCCAGCGTCCCGCTGACCGAGTCGCTCGACCAGGTGATCGGCACCTTGCAGGACGATACGCAGCGCAAGGCCCTGCTCGAGCAACTGCGGGCGCTGCGCAGCGGGCTGACCGCCTCGGCGTCGGCGCCGGTTGCGCCGGCCTCGTCGCCGGGGCTGATCGGCGCCGTGGCCCAGGCACTCGATGAAGTCGATACGCAACTGCGCACGGACCACGGCCCCTGGCACTACTGGCGCTGGCGCTCGCAATTCGCCGCCGAGGAATGGCATGCCGCCGCGACGCTCAACGGCACGCGCCCGGCACTGGACTCGCTGCGCGAGTTCGTCATCGTCATCGGTGGCTGGGCGCTGTGCGGCTGGGTCTTGTGGGAGATCGGCCACCGGATCCGGGTACGGCGCCGCAAGCATGCCGAAAGCGCCGTGGCGCTGTTGCGCAAGCCGCGCAGCGGGCTGCCTGACGTGCCGTCGTGGATGGATGTCGGCATCTATATGTTGCGGCGCATCGGACCGTGGGTGGCGGCATTCGGGCTTACGGTTCTGCTTGCCTACCGGCACTTCTCGCAAGCGCCGGCGAGCGTCGCTGCCGTGATGGTGGCCCACGCCATCGTCGCCGGTGCGATCGCGGCCGCGGCCTGCCAGGTCATCTTCGCGCTGTTCCGCACCGCGCACCGGCGGCTTGCGGTGCACCAGTTGCTGACGCGCTCGCCGTGGCTGCTGTTCTGCACCGGTGCTCTCGCCGCGCTGGGTAACAGCGCCACCGACAGCCGCATCACGTCCGTGCTCGGCAATAACCTCTGCGCCCTGCTTTCCACGGCGGCCAACGTCGCCGCGGCGATCCTGATCGGCGTGTTCGCGCTGCGCTTCCGGCGCCAGGTCGGCCAGCTCATCGCGCAGCGGCCGCTCGAGTTCCGCCAGTCGCATCCGGCCCTGACGGACCTGCTGCGCCTGGCCGGCCAGGCCTGGCACCTGCCCGTGCTGGCCGTGGTGGTGGCTTCCGTGATCGGCACCATACTGGCCACCGGCCATGCCGACGTCTTCCTGCGCCGCACGGTGGCCTCGGTGGCACTGTTTGTCATCGCGCTGCTGCTGACGCTGGTCGCCGGTCGCTCCCCGAAAGCGCGCGTTCGCGCGCCCCGCATCCGCGACCGGCGACGCTCCGCCTACCTGCAACGCTTCGGGCGCTTCGCCATGGCGCTGGTGCGCGTGGTGATCTGGGCCACCGTGGTCGAACTGGGCGCGCGTATCTGGGGAACCTCCGTGCTGCACCTGGTGGAAAGCTCGCCGGCGAGGCGGCACATCGCGGAGTCCCTGCTGAGCGTCACCGCCACGGTGCTGCTCGCATGGCTGACCTGGCTAGTGATCGATACGGCCATCACGCAGGCGCTGTCTCCCACGCATGGCCGTGCCGCCGCGCAGCCGAGCCTGCGTGCCAAGACCATCCTGCCGCTGGTGCGCAACGCGTCGTTCGTCGCGCTGCTGGTCATCGCCATGATGGTGGTGCTGGCCAACCTGGGGGTCAATGTCACGCCGCTGCTCGCGGGCGCCGGCGTGGTCGGCCTGGCGATCGGCTTCGGCGCGCAAAGCCTGGTCCAGGACCTGATCACCGGGCTCTTCATCGTGATCGAGGATTCGATCGCCATCGGCGACTCCATCGAACTGCCCGACCACGCCGGCGTGGTCGAAGCCATGACCATCCGCACCGTCAAGCTGCGCGACGGCAAGGGTGCCCTGCATACGCTGCCGTACAGCCAGATCAAGGCCGTGAAGAACCTGTCGCGCGGATATGGCTATGCCGTATTCAATATTTGCCTCGCCTACCAGAGCGACCTGGACCGCGCCCTGGACCTGATCCGGTCCACCGGCAGCCAGATCGCGCGCGATCACCGCTACACGCGCAAGCTGCTGTCCGGCCTGGAAATCCTGGGCCTCGACCGCTTCGACCCGGGCGGCCCGGTGGTGATGGCGCAGGTCAAGACCCGCCCGCTGATGCAGGCGGAGATCACCCGCGCGTTCAATGCGCTGCTCAAGCGGCAGTTCGACGCCAACGGCATCCGCCTGGCCTCGCCAAGCCTGACCATCCGGCTCGATGGCGGGACGGCCGGCACGGCAAGCGCAGAAGCCGTCATCTCGCGTTCGGAATGAGATGCGAGCATCACGCAGGAATGAATGCGCTGTCGCTTTTGCGAAACGCCACCGCCGCTCCGGCTTCAAAAAACCATTTCATACTCCGCGCGGCGCATTAACATCCCTGCGTGTTATGCAGGCGTCGACATATAGCCGTTCGGCCGGTCATTCCCGCTTCGCGGGAGTGTAGCCCCCAAAAATGGGGATAAAACCGACAGGATTGTTTGGCATGATTGTCGACATTCAGGCATGGACGATGCTTAGGGGCATACTGCATGCGGTGCCGTTGAGCCACGGCACCGCCGCCACGGCGCGCAACAGAACGCCCGGGCTGGGCATTGGCGGTACGGGTAAAGACAGCAGCCATTAGAAAATGGCGATCAGTAAAAGGCGTTTGCCACCGGGGGAACAGAATATGGGCGAACACCCGAGTGTCGACGAGGACTTTCATCGTCTGGTCGACTCTATCTATGAGTCCGCAATGGACGTGGCGGCCATGCCCGCCGCACTGGACCTTTTTTCCCGCTATACAGGCACAGGCAGCCCACGCTACCTGATCTGGGACAAGCTCGCCGGCCATGCCCGGCTCGGCGTGACCCCGCATGGATGTTTCACCAGCGGTATCGGCCTGCCAGACGGGGTCATTCCGCCGTCCGCCCCGGGCCAGCCGGCACATGCCGGAACGGCGCACGCCACGTCCGGCGCCGCGCTGGCCATGGAGGATGGTGGCGCAACCGCGGTTGACGTTGCCGTTGCCGCTGATGGCAGCGGACTGGAACAGGGCTTCCGGCTCGTCGACACCGCCGAGATCTGCGTGCTCATGAGTGGCACCCGTACCGGGCACGGCCGTCTCGACGGCACCGCGCGCGAGCGCCGCCTGGCCCATGTCATGCCGCACTGGGTCCGCGCCGCGCGCATGCAGCAGCGCAACTTCGAGCTGAGCGGACTGGCCTCGCTGGGGCTCGCCGGGCTCGACACGCTCGACTTCGGCGTGATGGTGCTGCAGGCGGATATGCGCGTGCGCTACGCCAATAGCTGGGCCGAGGCGCTGGTCCAGGCCGACAGCCACCTTGCGCTGGAACAGGGAGTGCTGCACGCGCGCGACGCCTCGCTGCAGGCGGTGCTGCAGCGGCTGCTGGAGGGTGCCGTGCGCGGCCGCGGCGCCGATGCCGCCGCGGGCTCATGGATGCACATCACGTCCGGCGGACAGCCCGTACCGATCATCGTGACGCCGCTGGTATCGCGCCAGCCGGTCGAAGGTCCCTGGCAACTGCCCGCCGCGATGATGCTGTTCGGCAATTCCGAATCGCGCTCGGTGCTCGATGCGGCGGTGCTGACCTCGCTGTTCGGCCTGTCGCGCAAGGAAAGCATCATCGCCATCCGGCTGGCGGCCGGCGAAACGCTCAATGAGATTGCCGAGCGGGAATTCCTTTCGCCGCATACCGTGCGGGTGCATATCCGGGATACGCTGCGCAAGACCGGCACGCACCGGCAGTCCGAGCTGGTGCGGCTGCTGCATTTGTTGCCCGGCGTGAACCTGATGCGGGCGCGGGCATGTCCGGCGGACCGGCCTCGGGGAAAGCAGGGCAAGAACGGGTAAGTCGACGGTATTGGCGGGCGCCGCGGATTCGCCGGCGCCCGCCAGGAACGACAAGGCCTCCCTTCATCCTTCACCTTCGACCGCCGCCAGCGCCGCCGCAAGAAACCTCTGCACCTGCCGGTCGGCATCATCGGCCCGCGCGGCCAGCGCAATGCCAATCCGCCCCGCCGGCCGCGGACTGGACAGCGGGAGGAACTTCACCCTGCGGTTCGCATAACGCGTGGCCACACTGGGCACCAGCGCCACGCCCAACCCGCTTTCCACCAGGCTCACGATGGTCTGCACCTGCACCGCTTCCTGCGTGACGCGCGGCACGAAGCCGGCCTGCTGGCACAGCATCATGGCGACGGCATGCAGGTTGGGCACCGCTGCCGCCCGATGCATGATGAACGGCTCGGCCGCCAGCGACTTCAACGGAATGGACTCCTCGCTGGCATGCGGGCTGTCCGCGGGCACCGCGGCAACGAAGACGTCGCTTTCCAGCGGCGTGAGCGTGTAGCCGCCGCTGCTCAGGATCGGGAAGCGGACCAGCCCGGCGTCGAGGCGGTGCTTCTCGAGCTGGTCGAGAATGGCAGCCGTGGTGGACTCCTGCAGCACCAGCTCGATGCCCGGGTGCGCGGCGCGGAACGCCGGAATCAGCTTTGGCAGCAGGGCATAGGTGGCGGAGCCGATAAAGCCGATGCGCAAGGCGCCACGCTCGCCCTGCGCGGCCGCCATGGCCGCCGCGCGTGCCTGCCCGGCATGGAACAGCGCGCGGCGTGCGTCCTGCAGCGCGGCCTCGCCGGCCTGCGTCAGCCTGACGCCGCGCGGCGTGCGCACGAACAGCGCGGTGCCAAGCTGCTCCTCGAGCTTGCGGATCGAGATCGACAGCGGCGGCTGCGCCATGTGCAGGCGCTCGGCCGCGCGGTGGAAGTTGCCCGTTTCGGCCAGGGCGACGAACTGCTGGAGCTGGCGCAGATCCATATCGATATTCCGCGAATATCAGTTTCTAAAAAAGTAATATTAGACCAGACAGGCACCCCTGATCTACGCTGTGCCCCACCGAACAAGATCCGGAGACAGACGCATGCTGCCGTTAGCAGGCATCCGCGTGATCGACCTTTCCACGGTCGTGATGGGCCCTTATGCCAGCCAGTGGCTGGCTGACTTTGGCGCAGAGGTCATCAAGGTCGAGCCGCCCGGGGGCGATTCCACACGCCGCACCGGCCCTGCCGCCGAAGCCGGCATGGCCGCCATTTTCCTGGGCGTGAACCGCAGCAAGAAGAGCGTCGTGCTGGACCTGAAACAGCCCGCCGCGCAGGCGGCGCTGGACCGCACGCTGGCCGGCGCGGACGTGCTGATGCATAGCATGCGCCCGCAAAAGCTGGCCGCGCTGGGCCTGGCGCCGGACGATGTGAAGGCACGCCATCCGCAACTGGTCTATGTCAGCCTGCTCGGCTTTGCCGGGGACGGTCCTTACGGCGGGCGCCCGGCCTACGACGACATCATCCAGGGTCTCTCCGGCAACGCCGCGCTGATGGCGGCGCAGACCGGCAGCAGCCGTTATTTCCCGACCATCGCGGCCGACAAGACCAGCGGACTGGTTGCGGCGATGTCGGTGTGCGCGGCGCTGGCCGGACGGGCCCGCGGCGACGGCAAGGGCGCCATGGTCGAGGTGCCGATGTTCGAGTCCATGGTCGCCTTCAACCTGGTCGAGCATTTCTATGGCCGGCATTTCGAGCCGCCACGCGGCGGCACCGGCTACCCGCGCGTGCTGGCCCCGCTGCGCCGGCCATACCAGAGCGCCGACGGCCATGTCTGCATGATGCCGTACACCGACGCCCACTGGCGCGACTTCTTCCGCGCCGCCGGCCGGCCAGAACTGGCCGCGGATGCGCGCTTCACCGATATCTCGGCCCGCACCGCCCATATCGAAACGCTGTACGAGATCACGGGCGAGATCGTGCGCGGGCACAGCACCGCGCACTGGCTGGAAGTCTGCGAAGCGCTGCAGATTCCCGTGGCCCGGATCAACGAACTCGATGACCTGCCCGACGATCCGCACCTGCGCGCCACCGGCTTCTTCGAACCAGTCGATGACCCCGCCATGGGCGCGCTGCGCTTTCCGGGCGCACCCGTGCGCTTCGACGGCGAGCGTGCGCCGATCAGCGTGCCGCCGCGCCTCGGCGAGCACACCGCTCGGTTGCTGGCGCAGGCCGGGCTGACGCAGCAGGACATCGACGGGCTCAGCGCCACGGGCGCCGCGTATTGCGCGCCGCAACCCGCGGGCCCCGGGGACAACACCAAGGAGACAGCATGATGCACAACCACTTGCCGCGCCTGGGCCAGGGCTTCTACTGGCAGGACCTGAAGGAAGGCCAGGCGTTCCGCACCTTCCGCCGCACCGTGACCGAGACCGACCTCGTCAACTTCATTTCGGTCACCGGCATGGTCGAGGCGATCTTCATCGAGGACGGCTACGACGGCAGCGCGATCGGCGGCCGCCCGGTCCCGGGCGCGCTGACCTACACGCTGATCGAAGGCTTCATCCTGCAGACCATGATCCAGGGCACCGGCCTGGCGATGCTGGAGCTGACGCAGCAGATCCTTGCCCCGGTGGTGGTCGGCGACACGATCTGGGCCACCGTCACGGTGACCGGCATCCGGCCGACGACGCGCAGCGGCCGCGCGGTAGTGGACTCGGCCATCGAAGTCTTCAACCAGCGCAACGAGACAGTCATGACGTATACGGCGCGCCGGCTGCTGGCCGGGCACGCGAACTGAAACCGCTGCGCCCACGAGATCGTGCGCAAGCTCAACGCCGCGACCTGAAGGCACTGGCCAACCCGGAAACGCGTGCAGCCCAGGGCGCACGCGCGGCTCGACACCCGAGGCCTACGCCAGCTACCTTTCGGCCGAGATGACGCGCTGGCGCAAGGTTGTCAAGGACTCCGGCGCCACGCTCGACTGACCCTGGCCGGCGCCGCAACCCGGCCCCGGCCTTCACGCCATCCGCCATCAAGCACCTGGATATTCAACGTGACCGCATTGCTCTCCACCTTCCAGCTCACCAGCCTGCCGCCGCACGCCACGGCGTTTCGCGAGCAGGTCCGGGCCTTCCTCGCCGAACACATGCCGGCGCTGCCGCCCGAAGTGCGGGCCCGCTCTTGGATGGGCTTCGACGCCGCCTTCAGTCGCGCGCTGGCCGCGCGCGGCTGGGTCGGCATCACCTTGCCGGCCGCACATGGCGGCGCCGGCCTGGACCCGTTCTCGCGCTTCGTGCTGGTGGAAGAACTGCTCGCCGCCGGCGCGCCCGTGTCCGCGCACTGGATCGCCGACCGCCAGAGCGGCCCGCTGATCCTGCGCTATGGCACCGAGGCGCAAAAGGCAAAGTACCTGTCCGCCATCTGCCGCGGCGACGCCTTCTTCTGTATCGGCATGAGCGAGCCGAACTCCGGCTCCGACCTTGCGAGCGTGGCCACGCGCGCGGTGCGGCAGCCGGACGGCTGCTGGCGCCTGAACGGCCGGAAGATCTGGGCGACGAACGCCAACCACTGCCACTACATGCTGGCGCTGGTGCGCACCTCGGGCACGCCGCAGGACCGGCAGACCGGGCTGTCGCAGGTCATCGTCGACCTCTGCGCACCCGGCGTCACGGTACGCCCGATCCAGGACCTGACCGGCGACGCGCATTTCTCCGAGGTCAGCTTCGAGGACGTGGTGCTGGCGCCGGACGCGCTGATCGGGCAGGAAGGCAGCGGCTGGGAACAGGTGAACGCCGAGCTGGCGTTCGAGCGCAGCGGCCCGGAGCGGCTGTATTCGAGCGTGGTGCTGCTCGACACCTGGCTGGCCGCGCTGCGGCGCCTGCCCGAAGGACGGCGCGACACCGTCACCGCCGGCCGGCTGGTCGGCCATCTTGCGGTGCTGCGCGCGATGTCGCTGGCCGTGACGGCACGCCTGGCCGCGGGGGAAAGCCCGGTAGTCGAAGCCGCACTGGTGAAGGACCTGGGCACGACCTTCGAGCAGTCGATCCCGGCACTCGTGGAAGCCGCGCTGGGCGACGAGCCGGCGCTGGCGGCCGACGGCGCGCTGTACCGCACGCTGGCCTACGTCACGCAGATCGCCCCGTCCTATTCGCTGCGCGGCGGCACCCGCGAGATCCTGCGCGGCATGATCGCGCGCGGCCTGGGGCTGCGCTGATGCGCCGAAGCACTGCACGCGTCCAACACTGAGTCCATCGCCATGCATAACACCTATTCCGACGCGCTCGACGCCCTGCTGCGCGATCAATGCCAACCCGCCGTCGTACGCGCCATCGAACAGGGCGCGGACCCGGCGCCGCTCTGGCAGGCGCTGCTGGACAGCGGCTTTGCCGACTGCCTGTTGCCTGAATCGGCTGGCGGCGCCGGCCTGTCCTTGTCCGACCTGGCGCCCGTGCTGTACGTGCTGGGCCGCCATGCCGTGCCATTGCCGCTCGCGCAGACGCTGTTCGCGCGGGCGCTGCTGCAAGCCCATGGCGTGGACGTGCCTGCCGAGCCCATTGCGCTGGCAAGCCCCGACGACGGCAGCCCGGCCACGCAGGTGGCCGATGCCCGCCACGCAGGCTGGTTCCTGGTGCAGTCCGGTACGCGCTGCGTGCTGCTGCCGGCGGCCGCGGCCGGCGCCGAGCCGACCGGGGCTCACGCCGACCTGACCATGCGCCTGCCGCGTTGCGACGGCAAGGCCGGCACGGCCTTCGAGCTGCCCGCCGGCACACTGCGCACCGTCGGCGCCTGCCTGCATGCCGCGCAGATGGCCGGCGCGCTGTCCCAGGTCATGGACATGACGCTGCAGTACGCCAATGACCGCCTGCAGTTCGGGCGGGCGATCGGCAAGTTCCAGGCCATCCAGCACCAGATCAGCGAGATGGCGGAGCATGTCGCCGCGTCGCGCCTGGCCGCGCAGATCGCCTGCGACAGCACGGGCAGCCGGCCCGACCCGATCCGCGCCGCCATCGGCAAGCTGCGCGCCAGCGACGCGGTCACGCCGGTGGCTGCCATCGCCCACGCGGTGCATGGCGCCATCGGCATCACCGAGGAATTCGACCTGCAGCTCTACACGCGGCGCCTGCATGCGTGGCGCGTGGCGGATGGCTCGGAGCGCTGGTGGAGCCGCGTGCTGGGCGAGCTGGTCTGTGCGGAGCCGTCGCGTGGCGCGGTGGAACTAGTGCGCGAGTGGTACGAGGCGGCAGCCTGACGCCCAAAATGAAACGGCGGCCCTGTCAGGGGCCGCCGCAATGCGCGCATTGAACGTGCCGCAGTCTCAGGCGGCCAGGCTCAGCCCGCCGCCCGGCACCTTGCGGTGGCGGCGTTCCGGCTTGCACTCGTACTTGAGCTCGCGCCGGCCATCCTCATAGGCCACTTCCAGCCGGACATTGAAGCCCCACAGGCGCGTCACATGGCGGATCACTTCGTCGAAGTTGTGCGACAGCGGCCGGCGGTCGCTCTGCTGGTGGCGCAGGGTGAGCGAGCGGTCGCCGCCCACATCGACGTTGGTGACCTGGATATTGGGCTCCATGCCGGAGAGGTCGTATTGCGATGCCAGCAGCTGCCGGATCATACGGTAGCCTTCGTCGTTATGGATGGCGGTCACGCGCAGCTTGTTCTCGCGGTCGTCGTCCAGCACCGAGAACAGCTTCAGTTCGCGGATCACGCGCGGCGACAGGAACTGCAGCAGGAAGCTCTCGTCCTTGAAGTTGCGCATGGCGAAGTCCAGCGTGGTGCGCCAGTCCGACCCGGCGATCTCCGGTGCCCAGAGGTAATCCTCCTCTTCCGGGTTCTCGCACATGCGGCGCAGGTCCTGGAACATGAGGAAGCCCAGCGTGTACGGGTTCAGGCCGCTGTAATACGGACTGTTGTATGGCGGCTGGTAGATCACGTTGGTGTGCGCCTGCAGCAGCTCCAGCATGAAGGCGTCGTTGACCAGCTTTTCCTCGTAGAGCTGGTGGATGATGGTGTAGTGCCAGAACGTGGCCCAGCCTTCGTTCATTACCTTGGTCTGGCGCTGCGGATAGAAGTACTGCGCGATCTTGCGCACGATGCGCACGATCTCGCGCTGCCACGGCGCCAGCTTGGGCGCGTTCTTCTCGATGAAGTACAGCAGGTTCTCCTGCGGCTCCGGCGGGAAGCTGGCTTCCGGCTCCATCGCGTCATCATCGGCCGCCAGGGCGTGGGGACGGTGCTTGGGCAGCGTGCGCCACAGGTCGTTGACCTGCATCTGCAGGTAGTTCTCGCGCTCGGCCTGGCGCGCCTGCTCTTCGTTGATGGAGAGCTTCTTGGGCCGCTTGTAGCGGTCGACGCCATAGTTCTGCAGCGCGTGGCAGGAATCGAGCAGCAGCTCCACCTCCTGCTCGCCGTAGCGCTGCTCGCACTCGGCCACGTAGTTCTTGGCGAACAGCAGGTAGTCGATGATGGCGTCCGCGTTGGTCCAGGTGCGGAACAGGTAGTTGCCCTTGAAGAACGAGTTGTGGCCGTAGCAGGCATGCGCAATCGTGAGCGCCTGCATCGGCAGCGTGTTCTCCTCCATCAGGTAGGCAATGCAGGGGTTGGAGTTGATCACGATCTCATAGGCCAGCCCCATGTGGCCGCGCTGGTAGCTGCGCTCCGAGGCCAGGAAGTGCTTGCCGTATGACCAGTGGCTGTACCCCACCGGCAGGCCTGCCGATGCATAGGCATCGAGCATCTGCTCGGCGGTGATGATCTCGATCTGGTTGGGATAGGTGTCCAGCCCGAACTCGCCGGCAATGCGCGCGATCTCGCGGTCATACCGTGTGATCAGCTCGAAGGTCCATTCCGAACCCGTGGAGAGATAAGCCATCTTCACCTCCGTCTGACGCAGGCCGTCCGCCCCCGCGCCGCGTTGCCACTGCCAAGGTCCTGCCCTGTCCGGCGCTTCAGGCCGCGCGCTTCTGGAACAGGTCGTGCAGCACCGGGTAGATTTCGTCCGCGCTGATGATGCGCTGCATCGCGAAGTGCTCGAACTGGCTCTTGACCGTCAGGTACTCTTCCCACAGATTCTGCGGTTCTTCGGAGGCCACTTCCACGTACGCGAAATACTGAACCAGCGGCAGGATCGCCTCGCGCAGCAGGCGGCCGCACAACTCGGAGTCGCCGGCCCAGTTGTCGCCGTCGGATGCCTGCGCGCAGTAGATGTTCCACTGGCTTGGCGGATAACGGTCGTGGATAACCTCGACCATCAGCTTCAGCGCGCTGGACACCACCGTACCACCGGACTCGCGCGAATGGAAGAAATCCTCCTCTTCCACTTCCTTGGCCACGGTGTGATGGCGGATGAACACGACGTCGATGCGCTCGTAATTGCGCTTCAGGAACAGGTACAGCAGCATGAAGAAGCGCTTGGCGAGATCCTTCCGGCTCTCGTCCATCGAACCGGACACGTCCATCAGGCAGAACATCACCGCCTGCGCCTGGGGCCGCTTCTTGAGCACGCGGTTGTTGTAGCGCAGGTCGAGCTTCTCGATGAATGGAACGCGGTCGATGCAGGCGCGCAGATGCCGCATTTCCTTCATCAGTTCGAGCGCCACTTCGCTGTATGGCCCCTCTTTGTCCAGCGCCTCGCTGTACTCCTTCTCCAGTTCGCGCAGGCGTTTCTGGTATGGGCTGGACAGCGCAATGCGCCGGCCGATCGAGCTGCGCATGGTGCGCAGGATCGACAGGTTGGAAGGCGTGCCGTCGATGGAGTAGCCGGCGCGCACCTTGCGGACTTCGGCGATCTTGGCCAGGTGGCGCTTGGCCATGTCCGGCAGCGCCATGTCCTCGAAGAAGAAATTCAGGAAATCCTCGCGCGACAGCGTGAAAACGAAATCATCCTCGCCCTCGCCGCTGTCGCTGGCGCGCGACCCGGTTCCGCCGCCGCCCTGCTGCTGGCGGTCGAATGAATCGCCCCGGACAAACTTCTTGTTGCCGGGATGGATCCATTCACGCCGCCCACCCGGGCCGTGGTGGAAGATCGGCTCGGAGATGTCCTTGACCGGAATGGACACCTGCCCGCTCTGCTCGATGTCCATGATCTTCCGGCCGGACACCGCCTTTGCGACCGCCTGGCGTATCTGCTCGCGATAGCGCTTGATAAAGCGCTGCTTATTGACGGCACTTTTGTTGCCGCCGTTCTCACGCCTGTCAATGACCGTGGCCATGTATTTGCCCTCGAAGAGAGGCCTGGTTCAGGCGCCGTTACGATGATTTTCTTACGCGCAGATACCACTCCACCAAAAGTCGGACTTGCTTCGGCGTATACCCCTTCTCAGTCATGCGGTTGACGAAGTTCTCGTGCTTCTCCTGGTCTTCGCGCGAAGACTTGGCATTGAACGAGATGACCGGCAGGAGATCCTCGGTGGTGGAGAACATGCGCTTCTCGATCACCATCCTGAGCTTCTCGTAGCTGGTCCAGACCGGGTTCTTGCCACCGTTGTTGGCCCTGGCGCGCAGCACGAAGTTGACGATCTCGTTGCGGAAGTCCTTCGGGTTCGAGATGCCCGCGGGCTTCTCGACCTTCTCGAGCTCGTCGTTCAGCGCATTGCGGTCAAGGATTTCACCGGTGTTCGGATCACGGTACTCCTGGTCCTGGATCCACAGGTCGGCGAACACCACGTAACGGTCGAAGATGTTCTGCCCGTACTCGGAATACGATTCCAGGTACGCCGTCTGGATTTCCTTGCCGATGAACTCCACATACGGCGTGGTCAGGTACTCCTTGATGTACGACAGCAGCTTCGCTTCCTGTTCCGGCGGGAACTGCTCGCGCTCGATCTGCTGTTCGAGCACGTACAGCAGGTGGACCGGGTTGGCCGCGACTTCGGTGTTGTCGAAGTTGAACACCTTGGACAGGACCTTGAACGCGAAGCGCGTCGACAGGCCATTCATGCCCTCGTCCACGCCGGCGTAGTCGCGATACTCCTGGTACGACTTCGCCTTCGGATCGACGTCCTTCAGGCTCTCGCCGTCATAGACGCGCATCTTCGAGAAGATGTTCGAGTTCTCGGGCTCCTTGATGCGCGTGAGCACCGCGAACTGCGCCATCATCTTCAGCGTGCTGGGCGCATTGGGCGCCGCCGACAGCGAACTGCTGCGCAGCAGCTTGTCGTAGATCTTCACCTCTTCCGACACCCGCAGGCAATACGGCACCTTGACGATGTAGATACGGTCGAGGAAAGCCTCGTTGTTCTTGTCCTGCTTGAAGGTCTGCCACTCGGCCTCGTTCGAGTGCGCCAGGATGATGCCATCGAACGGAATCGCGCCGAAGCCTTCGGTGCCCTTGTAGTTGCCTTCCTGCGTAGCGGTCAGCATCGGGTGCAGGACCTTGATCGGCGCCTTGAACATCTCGACGAACTCGAGCAGGCCACGGTTGGCCAGGCACAGGCCGCCGGAATAGGAGTAGGCGTCAGGATCGTCCTGCGGGAAATCCTCCAGCTTGCGGATATCCACCTTGCCGACGAGCGAGGAGATGTCCTGGTTGTTTTCGTCGCCCGGTTCGGTCTTGGAGATCGCGATCTGCGACAGCACTGACGGGCGCAGCTTGACCACGCGGAACTGGGTGATGTCGCCATTGAACTCGTGCAGGCGCTTCACCGCCCACGGCGATGCAATGGTGCTCAGGTACCGGATCGGGATGCCATAGTCCTCTTCCAGAATCCTGCCGTCTTCCTCCGGCGAGAAAAGACCGAGCGGCGATTCATGGATAGGCGAGCCCTTCAGCGCATAGATCGGAACCTGCTCCATCAATGACTTCAGCTTCTCTGCCAGCGAGGACTTGCCGCCGCCGGGAGGCCCGAGCAGATACAGGATCTGCTTGCGTTCTTCCAGCCCCTGGGCCGCATGCTTGAAGAAGGCAACGATCTGCTCGATCGTGTCCTCCATGCCGTAGAAGTCGCGGAACGCCGGATAAACCCGGATCACCTTGTTGAAGAACAACCGGGACAGGCGCGGATCATGGTGGGTATCCACCAACTCCGGCTGACCGATCGCCGCGAGCATGCGCTCAGCCGCAGTCGCATAGGCAGTCGGATCCTTCTTGCAGATCTCCAGGTACTCCTGGATGCTGTATTCCTCTTCCTTGCGAGCTTCGAAACGCGTGGCGTAATGGCCGAAAATGTCCATACCTCACTCCCGTCAGAGTCCCCGTCCGAGGCGAAGGCACTGCTACTCCCCTGAGACTTCGCGCCAGCTTTCGCGGTGCACCACCCCGGCTTGGCGACCTGGTCATGTTGCGAAGTCTTTACTTCATCATAGTCAAATAACGGCGATGGTGGAGCTTGAGTTGACGATTCCTATGCAGGTGCGCAACGGCATTTCCGCCCTGCAACCACCACATTTGAACCCCTGCTCCTCCCCGCGCGCGACGGGCCATTGACTATGCTTGTGACACACCTTACACCTTTCCGCCCGAATCTGCACAGCCGGTTTTGTAACGATGAAACAAAAGGGCCGGCGCTTTCGCCGGCCCTTTTGCAAGGTTTTCCGCAACGTGCAGCAGCACACGCCGACGGCTAGTGACAACGCTCAGAGCGTGCGCGCCACCAGCTCTTTCATGATCTCGTTCGAGCCGCCGTAGATCTTGCCGACACGCGCGTTGGCGTACATGCGCGCGATCGGGTATTCGAGCATGTAGCCGTAGCCGCCGTGCAACTGCAGGCACTCGTCGATGATCTCGCAGTTGCGCTGCGTGCACCACCACTTGGCCATCGCCGCGGTCGCGGCGTCGAGCTTGCCCGCCATCAGCCGCGTCATGCAGTCGTTCACGAAGGTCGCCGCAATGGTCGCGTTGGTCTTGCACTCGGCCAGCTTGAAGCGCGTGTTCTGCAGGTCGAGCAGCGGCTGGCCGAACACCTTGCGCTCGCGCACGTACTCGGTCGTCAGCTCGATAGCGCGCTGCATGCTCGCCACGGAGCCCAGGGCGATGATCATCCGCTCCTGCGGCAGCTGCTGCATGAGCTGGTAGAAGCCCTGACCCTCCTGCTCGCCGAGCAGGTTCTCGCACGGCACGCGCACGTCGTCGAAGAACAGCTCGGCGGTATCCTGGCCCTTCTGCCCGATCTTCTCCAGGATGCGGCCACGGCGGAACCCGGGCAGGTCCCGGGTTTCCACCATGATCAGCGATACCCCGCGCGAACCGGCGTCCGGATCGGTCTTGGCGACCAGGCAGACCAGGTCGGCGTGATACCCGTTGGTAATGAAGGTCTTTGCACCGTTGATGCGATAGCACTCACCGTTTTCGGTCTGCTCGCGCACCGCGCGGGTG
Source organism: Cupriavidus sp. 22TCCZM01-5 (assembly GCF_057798915.1). Lineage (NCBI taxonomy): Bacteria > Pseudomonadati > Pseudomonadota > Betaproteobacteria > Burkholderiales > Burkholderiaceae > Cupriavidus > Cupriavidus sp. 22TCCZM01-5. The sequence continues at coordinate 17,348 of NZ_JBYOJR010000018.1, read as the reverse complement.
CGTATCGATTTCAGGTCGGAGCCGGCGCCCGGTTCCGACATGGCGATCGCCGCCACCATTTCGCCGCTGGCCATCAGCGGCAGCCATTTCTCCTTCTGCGCCTGAGTGCCGTAGTTCAGCAAGTAGTGGGCCACGATGCCGCTATGCACGTTGTTGCCCAGGCTCGCGCAGATGCCGCGCGCCATTTCCTGCGTGATCACGGCCTCATGGGCGAAGCTGCCGCCACCGCCGCCGAATTCCTCGGGAATGCTCGCGCACAGCAGGCCGATCTGGCCGGCGCGGCGCCAGACGTCGCGGTCGACGTAGCCCTGTTCGGCCCAGCGCGACTCATTCGGCGCCAGCTCGCGCTCGACAAAGCGCCGCACCGTATCCCGGAACAGGATCAGGTCTTCGGTCATCCAGGGTGCCTCGGTGGAGGTGGAGGCGGCGTTCAGTTCGGGAGATCCCATGATGTGTATCGACTTCGAATTGCAAAGGGGAAGAAAGGCAACCGGCCATGCCTATATAGATAGGCGGATTGCCCGTTGAAGACAGGCAAGGCCTGTCCTCAGGCATGTGGCACTGCAGCATGCAAGGGCGGATGCTCCGGCGGTGCTCAGTCCGGCCAGCGATAGCGCGGCGCTTGCTTGGACAGGAAGCGGCTGGCGGCCTCCTGGCGGTATTCCGTCGCAAAGGCAATGCCCTGGCCGTCCGCTTCCATGGCCAGCATGCTGTGCAGGTCCTGGTTCAGCGAGGCATTGAGCGCCTTCTTGGTCAGGGCCACTGCCACCGGCGATGCCTCGGTGAATGCGCGCGCCATCGATCGCGCGCGCTCCTGCAGGCTGGCGGCCGGCACGATCTCCATGACGATGCCCTGCTCCTGAGCGGCCTCGGCATTGAGTTCGCGCATCGAGAACATCAGCGCCTTCGCACGCTGGAGCCCGATCATGCGCGGCAATGTGTAGAACGCGCCACAATCCGGGATCAGACCCAGGCGCAGGAACGGCAGCGCGAAGCGGGCCCGCGGCGTGGCCAGGATGATGTCGGCGGTCAGCGCCAGGCTGAAGCCGGCGCCAAATGCGGCACCGTCCACGGCGGCGATCACCGGAATCTCGAGTTGAATCAGGGCCTCCAGCCACGGATGGATGTTGCCCAGCCGCTGGCGGCCCTGCGCCGCACTGATCTCGCCCTGCATGGAACTGATATCGCCGCCCGAGCAAAAGTCGGCACCGGCACCGGTCAGGATCAGCGCGCGCACGCTGGTGTCGTGACGCAGCTGGTGAATCACATCGCCGATCTCGCGGCGCATGACGCCATTGAGCGCATTCTTGCGCGCCGGGTAATCCAGCGTGAGGGTGGCAATGCCATCTTCCACGGCATAGCGAATCGTTTCCATTGATGACTCCAGGTAATGCTGAGCTTCGGGGCCTGTGCGGCCATCAGTCCAGCTGGATATGCGCGTCGCGCACGATCTTGGCCCACTTCGGCATATCGCCCGAGACCACCGCCGCCAGTTCCTGCGGTGCGGAACCAACCGGCTGCAGCCCCATGCCGGCCAGCTTCTGGCTGATTTCGGGCAGCTTGACGATGCGCGTGACCTCGGTCGCCAGGCGCGCAGTCACGTCCTTCGGCGTATTGGCGGGCAGGAACAGCGCGAACCAGCCGCTCGGCTCGAAGCCCTGCAGGCCCTGCTCGGCAAACGTCGGCACGTTCGGAATCGCCTTGTAGCGCTGGGTGCCGGTAATGCCCAGGATCTTGAATTTGCCGCTGCTCAGATACGGATACGCCGAGGTCACATCGACAAAGGCCGAATCCACCTGGCCGCCGAGCAGGTCGTTGACGAGCGGCGCGGCCCCTTTGTAGGGGATGTGCGCCAGGTCGATGCCGGCCTGCTGCCTGAACAGCTCCCCGTGCAGGTGCGACGAGGTGCCGTTGCCGTACGAGCCGTAGCTGAGCTTGCCCGCCTTGGCCAGTGCGATGAATTCACGCAGGGTATTGGCCGGCACGCGGTTGGGCACCACGAACAGGTCGGACGATTTGGCGATCAGCGAAACCGGCGTGAAATCCTTGTTCACGTCATAGGGTGTGCGCTTGTACAGGCTCGGCGACTGGATCAGCGCGGTGATCGCCAGCAGCACCGTGTAGCCGTCCGGGGCCGCCTTGGCAACGATGTCGTTGCCCAGCATGCCGCTGGCGCCCGGCTTGTTGTCGACCACGACCGCCTGACCCCAGGCCTCGGCCAGCCGCTGGCCGATCATGCGGCCCACGGTGTCGGTGCCGCCACCGGCCGGATACGGCACCACCATCCGGATCGGCTTGTTGGGGTAGTTGGGCTGGGCCAGTACCTGGCCCATGCTGCCCAGCATGGCGGCGCCCGCCAGGGTGCCGGCCTGTGCCAGCCAGGTTCGTCTGCTGTTGTGCATGATGCGGTCTCTCTCCAAAACTCTGTCCGGGTTGCGGGCCTTACCGGCGGTCCGCATTGGCTGGCGCCGGTGCGGCCGGCCGCATGGCGTCTTCCTGCAGCGCGCGCCACTGGATCTTGCCGGTGGCCGACTTGGGCAGCGCTTCGACGAATTCCACGATGCGCGGCACCTTGTAGGCAGCCAGGCGCTCGCGGCACCAGGCCATGATGCGTTCCGGCTCGGCCTCGGGCGTGCCGCGCGACTCGGGGCGCAGCGCCACCACGGCCTTGACCGTTTCGCCGCGAATGTCGTCGCGCGCCGCGATCACGCAGGCCTCGTGGATGGCCGGGTGGCCGTAGAGCAGGTTCTCCACCTCGGCCGGCCAGACCTTGAAACCGGACGCATTGATCATGCGCTTGAGCCGGTCACGCATGAAGAAGTAGCCCTCTTCATCCATGAAGCCGAGATCGCCGGTGCGCAGGAAGCGCTTGCCGTCGATCTCGATGAACGACTCCGCGTTGGCCTGCGGGTTGTTCCAGTAGCCCTGCATCAGCTGGGCGCCGTGGGCGACGATCTCGCCGATCTCGCCTTGCGGCAGCTCGGCCAGCGTTTCGGGATCCACCACGCGTGCGTCCACGCCGAAGGTGGCGATGCCCAGGCATTCGCGCTTGGGCTTCTGGCGCGGGTTGGACAGCAGGAACGACGCGGTCTCGGTCATGCCGTAGGCCTCGACGTAGGGCAGGCCGAAGCGCTCCTGCAGCATGTTGGCCACCGCATCCGGCATGGCGGCACCGCCGCCTCCCAGGAAGGCCAGGCTGGACAGGTCGCGCCGGGCCACGCCGGGCTGGGCGAAGAAGTCGACCAGCATGGCCGGCGGCGCACCCCAGACCGAGACGCGGTAGCGCTCGATCAGGTCGGCCGCCAGTGCGCGGTCCCAGCGCGGCATCAGCACCACGGTCGCGCCCAGGTAGATCGGCGAATGCATGCAGTTCTGCATGCCGAGCAGGTGGAACATCGGCGCCACCGCCAGCACCACTGCTTCCGGCGTACTGCTGCGCCAGACCTGCGAACCCACCGCGGAACTCATCATGGTGCCGTGGGTATGCATGCAGCCCTTCGGGTTGCCCGTGGTGCCCGAGGTGTAGGCCAGCATGCACAGCGTGTCATGGCCGGCCTCGTGCGGACGCGGACGCTGGCCGGCATTGCGCGCGGCATCCCAGTCCGCTGGCATGGCGCCGCCCGGCGCCGCGCGCAGCGCGGGTGCAGGTTCGCGCAGCCAGGACGGCACCTGCAGGCCACCGTCATCGCGCAGCATGCCCGCGTAGTGATGGACGATCACGTTGCGCAGCGCCTTGCCGTGCAGCGGCGCCACGCGCTCGTACAGCTCGCTGCCGCAGAACGCGGCCACGGCGCCGCTGTCCGCGACCACGTGCTCGAGTTCGGCTTCCAGCCACATCGGGTTGGCCGGCACCACCACGCCCTCGGCGCGCAGGATGGCGTAATAGGCCGCGACGTACTGCGGGCAATTCTGGCTGAACAGCACCACCCGGTCCCCAGGCTCGATGGCGCAGGTGTGCTGCAGGTAGCCGGCCATCCGCTCGACCTCGTCCAGCAGCGCCGCGTAGGAAATCGCGGTGCCAAAGTACTGGATCGCCGCCTTGTCGGGATAGCGGCGCGCAGCCACCTCGAGGTTGTAGAACAGGCTGGTGCGCGGCACGTGCAGCGTGGCCGGCAAGCCGGCGGGCCAGGCGGGGGAACGGTAAGGCTGGGTGGTACTGGCGGACTTCATGTCAGGCAAGGGCTCAGTCAAGACGAATATTGTGGGTACGGATCACCTTGCCCCAGCGCGCATAGTCGGTCTGCACGGTCTGGGCGAAGGCATCGGGCGTGCTGCCGGTCAGGATCACGCCCAGGTCATTCATGCGGGCACGCACGGCCGGATCGGCCAGCACTTTGTTGACGTCGGCGGAGAACTTCTCGACGATCGCCCGCGGCGTGGCGGCCGGCAGCAGCAGGCCGAACCAGCCCATCGAATCCATGCCGGCGATGCCCGCCTCCTTGAACGTGGGCACATCAGGCAATTGCGGAGCGCGCGATGGACCCGTCACGGCCAGCGCGCGCAGGCGCCCCGAGGCGGAGTGCGGCTTGGCCCCCATCACGGAAATCACCGCGGAAGGCACCTGGCCGCCCAGCAGGTCGTTCAGTTCCGGCGCCTCGCCCTTGTAGGAGACGTGGATCATGTCGAGCCTGGCGCTCTCGTTGAAGATCTCGCCGTAGAGATGGCCGCTCGAGCCGGTACCGTACGAGCCGTACGAATACTGCTTCGGCCTGGCGCGTACCAGCGCGACAAACTCCTTCAGGTTCGTGGCCGGCACGGAGCTGTTGATGGCGAACACCAAGTTCGTGGTGCCAAGCTCGGACACCGGGGCGAAATCCTTCACCGGGTCGAACGGAGCCTTGGCGTAGAGGCTCGGCGCCTGCACGAGCGTCGTAATCGTCAGCAGCGCGGTGTAGCCGTCCGGTTCGGCACGGGCCACCACTTCGGAGCCGATCATGCTGCTGGCGCCAGGACGGTTCTCGACGACCACCGGACGCTTCCACGTCTTGCCCAGGCCGTCGGCGATCGCCCGTGCCAGCACGTCGGTCGCGCCACCGGCCGGGTACGGGACCACCAGGCGCACGGTTTTCGACGGAAAGGCCCCTTGCGCCATGGCCGTGCCGGCGCCAAGCAAGCCCGTGACGATACCGCCCAGCGCCAGCGCTCCGGCGCCAAGACGCTGCAATGCACTACGACGATCTGCCTGCATGTGGTTGTCTCCTTTGTGTTTTTCTGGCGAGCCTGACGGGGTTCTGTCCCCGTTTCTATCGCCGTTTCCGTCGCCGGTTCTTCGCCCGGCGATCCGGCCCTGTCCGCGTGCCGGCGGTGGTCCGTTCGGCGCGGACTTTTCCACACCGAAAGAGTGCGCGATGGGGCGTGGTCCGGACAATGACCAGACGACCCAAAATCATTGGCCGAATTGCTCAGATGGAAGCCAGGCTTTGGCAAATCCCGATTGTGCGGTGCCATCCGGCCGCGATAAGGTCTGACCCGGGCCGACATGCCGCCATGCCGCCATTGCCAGGGGCAACGTCCAGCGCGGTCCCAGAACGACGAGGAGACTCATGCACATCGTTGCCACGCCCGCTCACCGGCATCCCGTGCCGGGCATGCCACGCAGCATCGCCGCGCCGGGTCCGGTGCTGGCCGGCACTGTCATGGAAGCGCCGGCCGCGTCACCCGCGCCGGCCCGCCATACCATCGCCATTCACCACGTCCAGCAGATCCTGCTCGGCGTACGCCGGCTCGGGTGCAACATCGAGGCATTGCTGCGCCGTGCAGCGATATCTCCCGCACTGCTGGCGTCGCCCTCCGCGCGGGTCACCCAGGACCAGTACGCCGCGCTGATCCGCACGCTGCGCCGCGTCACGCGCGACGAACTGTGGGGCCTGTTGAGCCGCCCTGTGCCGCCAGGCGTGTTCGCCCAGGCCGCCAGTGCGATGATCCACTGCGCGACGCTGGACGAGGCGATCCAGGCCGGGCTGCGGCATTACCGGCTGCACATTGGCGACTTCACCCCTCGGCTGCAGCGCAGCGCCGATGGCAGGACCGTTTCCGTGCGCCTGCACCCGCATGCGCCGGCATCGCCGTGCCAGGTCTTCGCCGAGTCGACCTTCGTGTTCCACGCGTATGGCCTGATCAACTGGCTGGTGGCGCGGCGCGTGCCGCTGTCGCACGTCGACCTGAGCGCGGGGCCACCCAGCGGGCAGACCGACACCGAGCGCATCTTCAATACGACCGTCCGATACGGGCAGTCCTGCACGGCGCTGCACTTCGACGCCGCGTGGCTGCGGCTGCCGGTGATGCAGGACGCCACTGGCCTGGATGAGTTCCTGCGCGAAGCCCCGCACAAGCTGCTGGTGCGCTACCGCGACGACAGCTGCCTGGCCGAACGCATCCGGCTCCACCTGCGCTCGCACCTGGACGACGAGCTTCCTTCGCTGGAGCAGATGGCGCAGATGCTGCGCCTCACGCCGCAAACCCTGCGCCGCCGCCTGCGCGACGAAGGACGCGGCTACCAGAACATCAAGGACAGCCTGCGGCGCGACGTCGCGATCGGCATGCTCGAGCACTCGGGCCTTACGCTCCAGCAGGTGGCGCTGCGGCTCGGCTTTTCGGAGCCAAGTACCTTCCATCGCGCGTTCAAGAAATGGACCGGCGTGGCGCCGGGAGAATACCGGCAGCGCGGCCTGCAACTCGCGAGCGCCGAGCGCTGATATCGGGAATGAAAATAGCCGGCGATGACAAGATCATCGCCGGCTTTGCTGTCGGTGCTGCCGGATTTCGCAGCCCCGCGCTCAGACCACACCCTGCTCCCGCAGCGCAGCAATCCGCTCCGCGGACAAGCCCAGCACCTCGGCCAGGATCCGCTCAGTATGTTCACCAAGACGCGGCGGCGGCACGTCGTACTGCACGGGTGTAGCCGAAAGCCGCAGCGGGCTCTTGACGGTCGGGCAAATGGCACCGTCCTTGCGCACCAGGTCGACCTGCAGTTCGCGATGGCGGACCTGGGGGTCTTCCAGCACCTGCGCGTAGTCGTTGATCGGCCCGCAAGGAATGCCCTGCGCTTCCAGCGCCGCCACCCAGTGCGCAGTGCCGCGGGTGCGCATATGGTCCTCGAGCATCGGCACCAGCACCTCGCGGTGGATGATGCGGCCCGGGCCGGTGGCAAAGCGCTCGTCGGCGGCGAGGTCGGGACGCTCGATGCCGCGGCAGTAGGCCTGCCACTGGCCGTCATTGCCTGCCGCGACGATCATGTAGCCGTCCGCGGTAGCGAAGACGTGGTACGGCACCATGTTCGCGTGCGCATTGCCGAAGCGCGGCATGGCCTCGCCGGTGATGCGCTGGGCGATGATCGGCGTCGCGCCCACCGCCACCACGGCATCGAGCAATGCCATGTCGATATGCTGGCCCTCGCCGGTGCGCTCGGCATGCCGCAGCGCAGCGAGCACGGCCACGGTCGCATACATGCCCGTCAGCATGTCCACCACCGCCACGCCGACCTTCTGCGGGCCGCCGCCAGGCAGGTCGTCGCGCTCGCCGGTCACGCTCATCAACCCGCCGATACCCTGGAAGATGAAGTCGTAGCCCGGCTTGTGCGCACACGGGCCGGTCTGCCCATAACCCGTGATCGAGCAGTAGACCAGCGCCGGATTGATCGCCTTCAGGCTCTCGTAGTCGAGTCCGTAGCGCTTGAGGTCGCCGACCTTGTAGTTTTCGAGGACGATGTGCGACTTGGCTGCCAGCTCACGCACGACCGTCTGCCCTGCCGGGCTGGCGATATCGAGCGTGAGCGACTGCTTGCCGCGATTGGCGCCGGCAAAGTAGGTGGCATCGCGCGAAGGCTGGCCTTCCGCATCCGGCAGCCAGGGCGGTCCCCAGGAGCGCGTGTCGTCGCCGACGCGGGGACGTTCCACCTTGATGACTTCGGCGCCAAGGTCCGCCAGGTTCTGCGCGCACCACGGCCCCGCCAGGATGCGCGACAGGTCGAGCACGCGGACGCCGGCCAGCGCGCCTTGCATGGCGGCCGCCATCTCAGATCGGATCCCAGCTGATCACGTCGGGCGAGCGCTCGAGCTTGAAGAAGCTGTTGCGCATGGCCGGCATGGCGATCTCGCCGATCGCTTCCGGGGTCCAGCCTTCGCTCATATGCACCGAGCGCACCGGGCGCGGCTGGCTCATCAGGATGATCTCGTTGGCGCGCACCGCGAAGATCTGGCCGTTGACCTCCGCGGCAGCCGGGCTGGCCAGGTAGACCGCCACCGGGCCGATCTTGCCGGCTTCCATCTTCTGCAGCTTGGCCACGCGCGCCTTCTCTTCCGGCGTCTCGGCCGGAATCGAGCTGGTCATGCGGCTCCACGCGAACGGCGCGATGCAGTTCGAGCGCACGTTGAAGCGCTGCATGTCGAGGGCGATCGACTTCGACAGCGCGGCGATGCCAAGCTTGGCCGCCGAGTAATTGGCCTGGCCCAGGTTGCCGATCAGGCCCGAGGTCGACGTCATGTGGACGAAGGCGCCGCCTTCCTGGTCCTTGAAGTAGTTGGCCGCGGCGCGGCTCACGAAGAAGGTGCCGTGCAGGTGCACGTCGATCACCGAACGCCATTCTTCTTCATTCATCTTGAAGAACATGCGGTCGCGCAGGTTGCCGGCGTTGTTGACCACGGCGTCGATGCGGCCGAAGTTGTCGAGCGCGCACTGGACGATGCTGTTGGCGCCGTTCCAGGTCGACACGCTGTCGGTATTGGCCACGGCCTGGCCGCCGGCCGCACGGATCTCGTCGACCACGCGCTGCGCGGGGCCGGCATCGCCGCCTTCGCCGGACATCGAGACGCCAAGGTCGTTGACCACGACCTTGGCGCCGGCGGCTGCCATCGCCAGCGCGATACCGCGCCCGATTCCACCACCAGCGCCCGTCACCAGCGCTACCTTGCCTGCCATCAAACCGCTCATTGCGTTGCTCCTCTGAATGCTTTCCCGGTCACCGGACCGCGTTTCTGGCGACAATAACGGCTTGCCCGCGACGGCCAGGCCACTCGCGGACAATCATGTCCAGATGTTATTGCCACGCGAGATACGATAAATTGGCGACTGAGACATTGGAATTCACGAATCGCAAAAGTGGCCTTTGGCCTGACGGAACCCCATGCATTACGACCTGACCGACCTGCGCCTTTTCCTCAACGTCGGTGAAACGGAGAACCTGACACGCGCGGCGGAACGCAGTTTCCTGTCCCTGCCGGCGGCCAGCACGCGCATCAAGCAACTGGAAGAAGCATTCCAGACCCAGCTGCTGATCCGCCAGGTAAAGGGCGTCAGGCTCACCCCTGCCGGCGACACCCTGCTGCGCCACGCGCGCGAGGTGTTCCGCGAGCTGGAATGCCTGCATTCCGACCTGCGCCCCTACGCCAAGGGCGTCAAGGGCAAGGTCCGCCTGCTGGCCAATACCACTGCCACCAACTCCTTCCTGGCGACCGGGTTGTCCCGCTTTCTAAGTGAAAACCCTGATGTAGATGTGGAGCTGGAGGAGCACTTATCGCAGGAAATCGTCTCCGCGATCAGTGCCGGCGCGGCGGACCTGGGTATCGTGGCGGGCGAAGTCGCGACCCAGGACCTGGATGTGATGCACCTGTGCAGCGATGAACTGATCGTGATTGCGCCGGTGAACCACCCGCTGCCGCAATTCAAACGGCTGCACTTCGCCGACCTGCTGGACACCTGCCGCTTTGTCGGCCTGAACCAGTTCAGCGCGATCCAGTCGTTCCTGGACCGCATCGCCAGCGGCATGGGCAAGCGCATCAGCCTGCGCATCCAGGTCGGCAGTTTCGACGCGGTCTGCCGCATGGTCGAGGCCGGAGCCGGCATCGCCATCGTGCCCAACAGCTGCGCGCGCCGCTACGCCAGCCGCAAGGTGCTGCGCTTTATCTCGCTGGAAGATGAGTGGGCACGCCGCGAGTTGCGCCTGTGCCGCCGCCCGGGCCGCGAACTGCCGCAGTTTGCCGAAACCCTGATCCAGTATCTCGTCGACGCCGCCCGCGAGCCCGTGTAGGGTTGGCAGAGCATCACCGCTCCCCGTGTGGTCCTATGCCACCAGCCCGGCGAGCGGCCGCAGCGACAAGACCATGACCGCGATCAGCAACGCCATGGCTGCCACGCCCGGCCAGCTGGTCTGGCCACAACGCGCCAGGGAGTCGTTGACCAGCTCCGGCGACCAGTGGTATTCGCGCAGCCGTTGAATGGTCGATTCCGCGTGCCACCGGTAAAGCTGGTTGCCATAGAAGCCGAGCAGCAGCGCCATGGCATACAGCAGCGGCCTGGAGAACAGGATCGGCATGCGGATCTGGAACAGGGCATGCAGCACCGGTTCGGCGCAGAGGATGATGGCGTAGACGCCGACCTGCCAATACATGCGGCGGTAGGCCATCCAGAAAGGCCCGAAGAAGAAGGCAGCCCAGTTCCATGCCATGCCGTTGCGCAACGCGGCGAGCTGCCACTTGTTGCGGTAGTACGCGAACCGCGGCCCCACGAACACGGCGAGCGCCGCTTCGTCGCTGATGATTGCTTTCATGCATTGCTCCCCTACGGTGGGCCCCGACGTCGGACCTCTGCCCCAGAGCATAGGCCAGTGCCATCGCGGCAAGCGTGCGGTTGCGCGCAGATGGCGCGATTTACGTGGCAGGCACCAGCGTAAGCAAGCTGGCAGGGCATTGTCCGGCACCGGGACATTGCAGCCATCATTGACTTGAACCGTGCGGCCATGGGCGGCCGGGAAGTCCGTGGCGGTCCAGCCGCGGCGCTGGCGGCCGCTACTCCGGATCCGGCAGGGTGGTTGACGCTGCGCGGCTTTGCCTGGCGGCACGCGAAGTGCCGCCAGGCGCGCCGTCTATGCCCCTCACGGACATCGTCCCATCTCGCCGACATCGGTCGGCCCCTTGCGCCAGGCGGGGACGTGGTCCGTTTTCGCTTCCCTGCCTTTTTGCGAATCGCATGTGACGCCTCCCCGTCGCCACTGCGTCCGCGTCTTCATTGTGACCGACAGGCGATGCCGGATCATCATCAAAATTGGGTATGGCCCGGGGGCAGGGAGCCTGTCGGGCGCCGGATTGGGCGCCGTCCTACAGTGCAACCGGATTCGTCCCGACAGGGCCGGACCGCCGCTCCTTATATCTTGGAGGCATGCGGAAAAGGAAGGAGCATCCATCATGCCGTACATCATTGCGTGGCTTCTTGGCGTCCCGGCTCTCGTGCTGGTCCTGATCTGGCTGTTCATGCACTAAAGCGAAAGCGCGGCTCGCCCATATCTGTGTGGACGCCCGGCTCGCCGGGCGTCTTGCTTTCAGGGCTTTCAGCGCGCCCGGGCGCAGCACCCAAGTGCCGATCCAGGCGGTACCTAAGCCGCACCTAAGCCGCTCTTTCGCAAATCCGAATTTCGGCCTAATGGGCCCTCGGGAATAATGGCCCCATTCAAATCGACCGGGCCTACCCCATGTTTGCAGATCAGGATCAAGACCAGCTTTACCCGGAAATCCGCGAAGCCGTACGCGGCCTTTGCGCGGGTTTCGATTCGGCCTACTGGCAGCGCATAGAGGAACAGAACGGCTTTCCCGAGGAATTCGTGCAGGCACTGACCCAGGCGGGCTGGCTGTCGGCCCTGATTCCCGAGGCCTACGGCGGTTCGGGCCTGTCGCTGACGGCGGCCTCGGTCATCATGGAAGAAATCAACCGCAACGGCGGCAATTCCGGCGCCTGCCACGGACAGATGTACGTGATGGGCTGCCTGCTGCGCCATGGTTCGGACGAGCAGAAGAAGCGCTGGCTGCCGGGCATCGCCTCGGGCGAGCTGCGCATGCAGTCGATGGCCGTGACCGAGCCGACCACCGGCACCGACACCACCAAGCTCAAGACCGCCGCCGTGCGCAAGGGCGACAAGTATGTCGTCAACGGCTCGAAGGTGTGGATCTCGCGCGTGCAGCACTCGGATCTGATGCTGCTGCTGGCGCGCACCACGCCGCTGGACCAGGTCAAGCGCAAGTCCGAAGGCCTGTCCGTATTCGTCGTGGACCTGCGCGAAGCCATTGGCAAGGGCCTGACGGTCCGTCCGATCCGCAACATGGTCAACCACGAGACCAACGAGCTGTTCTTCGACAACCTGGAAGTGCCGGCCGAAAACCTGATCGGCGAAGAGGGCAAGGGCCTGAAGTACATCCTCGACGGCATGAACGCCGAGCGTATCCTGATCGCCGCCGAGTGCATCGGCGATGGCTACTGGTTCGTCGAGCGCGCCAGCAATTACGCGCGCGAGCGCATCGTGTTCGACCGCCCGATCGGCCAGAACCAGGGCATCCAGTTCCCGATCGCGCGTTCCTACGTCAACGTCGAAGCCGCCAGCCTGATGCGCTACAAGGCCGCCGCGCTGTTCGACGCCGGCAAGCCGTGCGGCAAGGAAGCGAATATTTCCAAGCTGCTGGCCGCGGACGCGTCGTGGGAAGCCGCCAACGTCTGCCTGCAGACGCACGGCGGCTTCGGCTTCGCGGCGGAATACGACATCGAGCGCAAGTTCCGCGAAACGCGCCTGTACCAGGTCGCGCCGATCTCCACCAACCTGATCCTGTCCTACGTGGCCGAGCACGTGCTCGAACTGCCGCGTTCGTTCTGAGGCCGCGCATGACTGCATCTACGTCCAACGGTATCCGCCCGCTCGACGGCATCCGCGTGGTCTCGCTGGAACACGCGGTGGCCGCGCCCTTCGCCACCCGCCAGCTCGCCGACCTCGGCGCCCGCGTCATCAAGATCGAACGTCCGGGCGTGGGCGACTTCGCGCGCGGGTATGACCAGTCCGTGCACGGCCAGGCCTCGTACTTCGTCTGGCTCAACCGGGGCAAGGAAAGCCTGACCCTGGACCTGAAGGATGAAGAGGCACAGACCATCCTGCACCGCTTGCTCGCCGATGCCGACGTACTGGTGCAGAACCTCGCCCCTGGCGCCGCCGCCCGCATGGGCCTGGATTTCGACACCCTGCATGGCAAGTACGAGAAGCTGATCGTCTGCGATATCTCGGGCTATGGCGACTCCGGCCCCTATCGCGACAAAAAGGCCTACGACCTGTTGATCCAGGCCGCCGCCGGCCTGGTGGGCCTCACCGGCGGCCCGAACGAGCCGTCGCGCGCCGGCGTCTCGATCGCCGATATCTCGGCCGGCATGTACGCCTACAGCGGCATCCTCTCGGCGCTGTTGCAGCGCGGACGTACCGGCAAGGGCCTGCGCGTGCAGGTGACCATGTTCGAGGCGATGGCCGAGTGGATGAACCAGGTACTCTACTTCGGCCACTACGGCGGCAAGCCACCGGCGCGCGTTGGCGCCTCGCACCCGACCATCGCGCCCTATGGCATTCATCGCACCGCCAATGGCAGCGTGATCTTCAGCGTGCAGAATGAGCGCGAATTCGCCAACTTCTGCGAGATCGTGCTCGGCAATCGCGCGCTGGCGCAGGACGAGCGCTTCTCCAGCAACACCGCGCGCGTGCGCAACCGGCCCGAACTCACCGCGCTGATCGAGGAACGCTTCGCGTCGCTGACGGTGGCGCAGGCCGAAGCGCTGCTGGATGAGGCGCAGATCGCCAATGCCCCGATGAACGATATCGAAGGCGTGTGGAACCATCCGCAGCTGCAGGCGCGCCAGCGCTGGCGCGAAGTCGCCACGCCGGCCGGCCCGATCGACGCGCTGCTGCCGCCCGCCAACCTGTCCGGCGTCGAGCCTGTAATGGGCGACGTGCCGGCGCTTGGCGCGCACAGCCGCCAGATCCTGTCGGAACTGGGCTACGGCGAAGGCGATATCGAAGCACTGGTGAGCAGGAAGACTGTCTGAGGACGTCCGAACGGCGTCCGCTCCCCCTCCTCTCCCGATACCGGGAGAGGACCCATTTCCCGCGAGGCCGCGAACGGCCAAGCCAACCATCTCCGGAGACGGCATGAGCCAACCCGCAGACCAAACCTATCCGACCCGCCAGCTTTGCGAATTCCTGGCCCGCTTCACGCTGGCCGACGTGCCGGCACCCGTGATCGAGCGCACCAAGGACCTGTTCCTCGACTGGATCGCCTCGGCCATCGCCGGCAAGGACGCCCCGGCCGTACGCCGCATCCAGGAGTTCGCCGCGGCCATGGGGCCAACGCAGGGCGCGGCCGAAGTACTCGTGGACCGCCGCCGCACCTCGCCGTACTTCGCGGCACTGATCAACGGCGCTTCGTCGCACGTGGTCGAACAGGACGATGTGCATAACGGCTCGGTGCTGCACCCGGCCGCCGTGGTGTTCCCGGCCGTGGTCGCCGCCGCGCAGGCTGAAGGCAAGACCGGCGCCGACGTGCTGCTGGCCTCCATCGCCGGTTACGAAGCCGGTATCCGCATCGGCGAATTCATGGGCCGGTCGCACTACCGGATCTTCCACACCACCGGCACGGTCGGCACGCTGGCGGCCGCCGCCGCCGTGGCCAAGCTGTACAACCTTGACGCCGAAGGCATCAACCAGGCGCTGGGTTCGGCCGGCACGCAAGCCGCCGGCCTGTGGGAATTCCTGCGCGACGCTGCCGATTCCAAGCAGCTGCATACCGCCAAGGCCGCCGCCGACGGCCTGCAGTCCGCCTGGCTGGCGCGCGCCGGCTTCACCGGCGCCAGGCAGATCCTCGAAGGCGCCCAGGGCATGGCCGCGGGCATGTCTAGCGACGCTAACCCGGCATGCCTGACCGATGGCCTGGGCACGCGCTGGGCCACCGCCGAGACCTCGTTCAAGTTCTTCGCCTCGTGCCGCCACACGCATCCGGCCGCCGACGCGCTCAAGGTGCTGATGCAGCGCGAGGGCGTCACTGCTGGCCAGATCGCCAGCGTCACCACGCATGTGCACCAGGGCGCCATCGACGTGCTCGGCCCCGTGGTCAACCCGACCACCATCCACCAGGCCAAGTTCTCGATGGGCACCGTGCTGGGCCTGGTTGCCGTGCACGGCCACGCCGGCCTGGCCGAGTTCGAGCAGCACGCGCTGCAGGACGGCAAGGTGGCGGACTTCCGCGGCAAGGTGGCGATGGGGCTCGACGACGAAATCAATGCCGCCTACCCGCGCCAGTGGATCGGCCGCGTGACGGTGCGCACCACCGACGGCCGCACGCTGGCCGCGCGCGTGGACGTGCCCAAGGGCGATCCGGACAATACGCTGTCGCGCCCCGAACTCGAAGCCAAGGCGCTGCAGCTCGGTGCCTTCCGCCACGGCGCGACCGAAGCCGAAATGCGCGCCATCATCGCGCGTGTCTGGGCCCTGGAAAATGCGCCGAACGTGAACGACTGGCTGCCGGCCGCTCGCTGAGGCATCCGACCATGTCCACTGCTGTTACCTACCTGTTCGTGCCGGGCGACCGGCCCGAACGTTTCGACAAGGCCGCCGCAGCCAGGCCGGACGTGATGATCCTCGACCTCGAGGATGCCGTGCACCCGGATGCCAAAGCCGCTGCACGCCGGGCCATCGCGGACTGGCTCGCTGCCGGCCCCGTCGCCAATGCTTATGTGCGCATCAACGACAGCGCCGCCCCGGGCTTTGCTGCCGACATGGCGTGGCTGCGCACTCTGCCAAAGGGAACGCCGTTGGCCGGCCTGTTGGTGCCCAAGGCGGAGGATCCGGCGGCGCTGGCAGCCATCGCCGAAGTCCTGCGCGCCATCAACCCGAAGGCCGAACTGATCGCCATCATCGAGACCGCGCTGGGCCTGCACCAGGTCGACGCGGTGGCCACCGCCGCTGGCATTGCGCGGCTGGCGTTCGGCTCGCTCGACTATGCGGTCGATCTCGGCTGCAGCCACACGCGCGACGCACTCGCGCACGCGCGAGCGCGCATCGTGCTCGCATCGCGCGTGGCCGGGCTGCCACCGCCTGTCGACGGCGTTACCACGGCGCTGAAGGACGAGTCCGTACTGGCCGACGATGTCGCCTATGCGCGCGCGCTCGGCTTTGCGGGCAAGCTTTGCATCCACCCGGCCCAGCTCGGTGCGGTCCGCGCCGGCTTCCTGCCCTCGCCCGAACAGCTCGACTGGGCGCGGCGCGTGCTGGAAGCGACCGCCAGCGGCAGCCACGCCGTGCAAGTCGATGGCAAGATGGTGGACCGCCCTGTCATCGAGCTGGCCCGCCGCCTGATCGCGCTGGCGCAACCGTCGGCGCTCTGAACACAAAGGCAGTTGTCATGACCCAGAACTCCCAACTCGAACATCTGCGCACCTGGATCGGACGCAGCGAATCGCGCACCGAGACGCTGACGCCGGAACCCGTGACCGGCCTTGCCGTCACCTTCGACCTGGAACCGGAAGCGGTGGTGCGTGGGCCGCTGCCGCCGCTGTGGCACTGGCTCTACTTCCTGCCGCGCGCGCCGCAGCGGGACATTGGCGCCGACGGCCACCCGGTTCTCGGCGGCTTCATGCCGCCCGTGCCATTGCCGCGCCGCATGTGGGCCGGCAGCGAGCTGTCATTCGAGCGTCCGATCCACGTCGGCGATACGGTGACGCGCACGTCGACCATCAAGGATGTCCAGCATAAATCCGGCCGCACCGGCGAACTTTGGTTTGTGGCGGTCGACCATGAACTGACCGTCGATGGCCAGGTCGCGGTGCGCGAGCGCCACGACATCGTCTACCGTGCCATGCCGGAGGTGGGCAAACCGCAGCCGCCGCGGCCGCGCCTGGAGCACACGGCGCAATGGCAGCGCACCTTGCGCGCCGATCCGGTGATGCTGTTCCGTTACTCCGCGCTGACATTCAATGGCCACCGGATTCACTACGATCGCGATTACACGCGCGACGTCGAGGGCTATCCGGGCCTGGTGGTGCACGGGCCCATGCAGGCCATGCTGATGCTGGACCTGGTGGCGCGGGAGCAGCCGCAGGCGCGCGTGCGACGCTTCGGTTTTCGCGGGCTGGCGCCGCTGTTCGATCAGGACATGATTACCGTTGGCGGCATGGCGGATCCGGCGCAGGCCGGCAAGCTGATCCTCTGGACCGGGGATGATGCTGGTGGTCAGGCTATGCAGGGATGGGCTGAGGTCGAGGGCTGATTGCAGGAAGACGTCTGGCCCGTCCGCGGCTTTTGCGCGGGAGCGGCCGAAGCGTTTGAGGAACGGCAAGTCTTTGGGCTTGCCGTTTTTTGCTTGGGGTTGGGGGGAGTGGCGGGAGGGGGGCTCGTCGTGCTTGGCATGCGCTGCTGTTTCGCCGGCGTAGCCGGCGAGTCACTTTTGTCTCCCGACAAAAGTAACCAAAACCGCGTTTTCGTGGCTGTCGAAGGGCCTGAGGTGGTGAAGACGGTACAGGGCATAGCCAGACTGCCTGCCGCGTAGATGATCAGGATAGAC
>NZ_JBYOJR010000017.1:0-130929 GCF_057798915.1 Cupriavidus sp. 22TCCZM01-5 | reverse complement strand
GTCCGCCATGAATCAGTTTGCTATTCTGTATGGCGAGCGATTTACTGCCGCTCGAAGCTGACAGAATTCAAAACCGCCTCGCACACAAAAATACGGACAGGCCCGGCCTCAGCGACCCCAGCGTCCGCTTGGGCCGACAACCACAAGCAGAAGCGTTTGTATTCCCCAGGCGACACAAATCCGTGAATGGCTTCCCAGTTGCATGTACTCATGCCGACTTGATCCAAGATGAGCCCCCAGAAACGACGAACCCGGCCAAAGCCGGATTCGTTGCTGCGATCCTAGCGCTCATCCGTCTCAGGTAGCCAGCCGCTTTCGATTCTCTCAACAAGGAGCGTGTCGTTCCAAGCTCCTCTTATTGGCAACTTCCGTTGCTCCTCACTAATCGCTCCAACCTTCCACTCCTTTTCGCCATCCCAGAACCACCAAGTCTTCACCTTGCCAATTGCCGGGTCAACTACGCCGGCCCGAAATAGGGGCGTCTTTTCAGCATGCACTGGAACTTTGCAATGTGCGACCAGCCTGATAACCCCTTGCTTCAACGCGGCGGTGACGGGAAAGAAGACCCAGAAATTCGTCTCTCGCTCAACAAGCAACTCCAAATTCGGGAGGCCCTCCGAATAAGTCCCAGGTAACACACGAATCAGAGTGCCCATGGGAGCGACCTTCTTTACAAATTGGAAGTAAGCCTCCCCCTTCGATGTACTTATACCGAACACGCTACCAGATTTTAGTGCCATCAGAACCCCGGATATCCAACACTCTTCAACAGTGCAGCTCCTCGAATCAGAGCCCCCGCATATGCCGGGTTACTTTCCGCAATACTATTGATCTTGTTCATCAGAGACCCTCCGATCTTACCCAGCCCATTAGTCTCGATCAAGACTTGCTCGACCGCACGAGCATCGGCACGAGATATGCCTTGCAGGCCCGGTATTGCATCGATCTCAATGCCCTTTTGAGAAATGTGCGCGGCAGCGCGCGCGGTAAGATTATCTGTGATCCCAACATACTGGGTCGTGCCATCTGGTGCCGTCGACGTATATACCGTTGTTTTTCCAGTTGGCGCTCCTGCATCGTTCGTATTGGCTCCATTCTTCTGCGTCTGGGTAACGCCAGAAGCCACATCCCCTTCAGCGCCAGCAGCCGACCCAAACCGTACTGCTCCACCACCCGCACCAAAGCTACCACCTTCCAGCACGTTTGCCGTCGCTGGATCTGCCCTGTTAATCAGCTTGTCGGACAGCGAGTTATTCAACGACTCATTCTGCGCCGCCCCCGCCGCTGCGTTGGGGTTCTGTCCCAGCGCGGCCGCAAGCCCACCACCGGCCAGCATCGCAATGGCCACCGTTGCGGCGTTGTACCCGAGGTTGTTGTAGCTCGTCGTCTGGGTGCCATTGCCGTTATCGACCACGGTCTGCGTGCCGCCGTACAGACCATCGCGCACTAGAGGCGCCACTACGGCGCTCGCAGCGCCGCCAATGGCACCAGACTCGCAGTTGCCTCCACTAGCAGCCCCCGCAGCACATCCAAGTACGGCGTGCTCCGCGATGTTTTGCAAGGAGCCCACCTCGGTGGTTGCTCCGATCTCGTTGGCACCGAGTGCCGCACCTTGCGCCACGAGGCTGCCGGCAAGCGCCTTACCAAAGCTGCCGCCATAGACTGCGGTACTCACCCCGGCGTTGATCAGGCCCGTGCCTACCATGCCGAGGGCCTGTTGCGCCAAGGTGCCTGTGGCGCCATCCTGAGCGGCCTGCAGCACACCACCGAGGGTGTTGGTACCCGCAAGATTCGCCAGGCTGTTGGTGCCCTTGAGCACAGTGTCGAAGCCATTGACGCCGAAGTTGCTGCCGTCGAAGGTGATGCCGTTGGTCAGCCCCGCCGTCGCCGCACCGACCAGCCCGGCTATTGCCACCTTGCCAAAATCCAGTCCTTGGCCAGACACCAGTTGACTCGCAATGCTGCCGGCCATGCTGGAGAGCGCAGCTACTGTCATGGCTTGTGCCAGCGTCATGTTGGCCAGCGCGACGCCCATCGCGGCCGCAGCGGCACCGGCGGTGACAATCGATACCGCGACGGCGGCCACCATCGCGACCACCTGGCCAATCGGGCCAAGCCCCTTCTCCTGTTTGAGGAAGTTCTGGTGAATGTCATCGGCCACCGTACCGGCGGTGTAGTCGCCGCCCAGGTTGGCCTGCAATTGCGCGATCAGCGCATTGGTTGCCGCCTGGTTGATCGAACCGTCCGGGTTGGTGATCCGCAGCGCGTCATTGACGGCATTGATGGCCCCGACCTGCAGGTCGATATTGGCTGCGCTCATGAACCCGCCCGGCTGCACCTGCGTGCCTGTGTATTCCATCCAGCCACCGCTCACGCGGTACGCCGACTTGCCGATGTCCACCACATTCGGTCTGAGGTCCAGGCTTGCCGCCGTCACGCTCAGCGTGTCACTGGCCGACACCACGCCGCTGTTGCGGATCGTCCCGCCAGCGAAGTCCAGATTGACGTTGTCCACTACGATATTGCCGCCAGTCGCCTTGGCCAGCGCCTGCGCATAGCCCTCCGGCAGGTACACCTGCGGCACCAGCGCCGTCACCCCCGGACACACCCGGCTGCTGACGGTATTGCAACTGGGGTCCGGCACCGTCTGCTCGACGTACCACAACATCGGCTTGTCCAGCGCATTGATCTGCGCCTGCGTCAGCGCGGCGCCGAGCGGGATGTTGTTGGCCGCCGCATAGGCCGCCGCGTTCCGGTACAGGTCCTGCTTCTCCTGGTCGGTCACCGACAGCTGGTGCTGGCTGTCATAGGCCAGGCCGCTGATGAAGCTGTCCTGCCCCGTCTGCTGCAGCGCCGCTTGCTGCAGCTTCTGGTTCTCCGTGTACGGGTCGTAGTAGAAGCTGACGTTGCTGCCGGGGCGCAGGTTCGGCGGCAGTTGCGACAGCAGGTCGTCCGGCGTCACACCTGCCAGCACCGACGTGGCTGCGGACCCCGTCAGGTACTGCGTGCGGTCGGTATTGGCGCCAGGCGCGGTGAGCGGATTGCCGCCCAGGTTGGCGGTGAAGTGCCAGTCGATGGTCTGTGCACCGCCCGTCGTGGGCGTGCCAGGCGTGGCCACGATGACGGGGTTGAACTGCCACGGCTGGGTGGGATCCGTCGCCGGATTGGCCGGCGGCAGCGATCCGGCCGGCACCGGGGCCGGGCCCAGCGAGATCACCTGCTTTGGCACGGTGGCCGGCGGCGTCGGCTGGTTCGGGCTGGTGTAGCCGTTGACCAGGTCCGCACCACTCAGGTCCACCGAGTTGCCCATGAGGTTGCCGGTGTTCACCACCTGGCCACCCGACGTCACCGTCAGCGCGTTGCCGGCCCGGATCAGCGATTCCTGGCTGCCCAGCACCGATGTGCCGCCCGTGCTGTGGGTCTTGTCCGAGCTGAACATGCCGGTCTTCTCGACCCACATGCCGGCCCAGTTCGCGTTCTGCACGAGGCTGGTGTTGTCCACGCCGCCGGTCATGGTGACCGTGACATCGCGCCCGCCCGAGATCAGGCCCCCGTTGTTGGCCAGCGTCGTGCCGGAGAGGGTCACGTCGCGCGCCCCCTGGATGACACCTGCCGGTCCCGCCGCCACGGTCTCGCTGGCCGAGCAGTTGCTGCCCTTGTAGCTGCCGCCGCCGTTGCAACCGCCCGCGTAAGGCGGGTTCAGGTCGCCATAGTCCTTGTGCAGCGTCACCGGGTCCATGGCCTTGTTGACCAGCGTCGGCGCGTTGATCGACACGTCGCCGTTGACCGACTGGATGGTGCCGCTCTGGTTGGTGACGCTGGCCTGAGCGGTCAGGTTCACATTGCCCTGCGCAGCCAGCGTGCCATTCAGGTTCTGGATGCTCGCTGCGTTGATGGTCTGCCCTCCTCCTTGGGATGTAGCGCGGGAGCGAAATGTCTCAGAGTGAGACATACGATTGAGTGCTAGCCAGCCGCTTGAAATTCGGTGTGCCCTACCGCGCAAAATTGGAGGGCATACTATCGACAGATCCCTACGGAATCTTTAGGACAAACCTGATTTTCGGGGAGATTTTTCGAACGGGTATCATCGTGACCGTCCGCCGCCCATTGCGGAATGTCTTCGCTGGAACGCCCTTTTTCCATGGCGGACTACATCGCCTACGCGAAGGCGCATCCCGACGCGTTGAGCTATTCCACGCCGGGCTCGCTCACGACCAATCATCTGACCATGGAACAGATCTCGCAAACGGCGGGCATCCGGCTGACCCACGTACCGTTCAAAGGGACCAGCGAATCCCTGCAGGCTTTGCTTGGCGGCCATGTCATGTCGGCCGCCGAAACCGGCGGGTGGCAACCCCATGTCGAAAGCGGCAAGCTGCGCCTGCTTGCGGTCTGGGGAGACAAGCGCATGCCGCGCTTTCCCGACGTGCCAACACTGAAGGAGTGCGGCGTCGACATCGCACAATCGTCGCCGTGGGGACTGGCGGCACCCAAAGGCACGCCGGCGCCGATCATTGCCAGGCTCCACACGGCTTTCAGGCGGGCGATGGCACAGAGCAATTTCAGGGATGCACTGAAACCCTTCGATATGGAACCGATGTATATGAGCCCGGACCAGTACCGCAGCTTTGCGATCAGCGCCATGGCGCGCGAGAAGGCGGTATTGGAGTCAATCGGATACAAGAAGAACAGCGGCTGACGCGGCTACTGGAATGACGAGCGCAACGGGTGCCAGCGCCTCAGAGTTTCTGTCATCCAGAACTTCGGTCGAGGAAAACATCGAACGCGTCTTCGCCGCTGGCAAGCCGGCATAGCTGGGTCGCGCCGGTTGGGCATGTCGTCGCTTCAGCGTGGAGCCTTTGGCCCACCCGTCCTTACACAGGCTGCCGTTGCTTTCCCCTGTCCGTCAGACAGGGGATGTGGAATTCAAGAATCCTGCCAACTTAACCATCAGCCTGCCACGGTCTTCCCGATTGCGTGCCTGGCGTGTTTCACTTCGTTCCTCATGCTCGCTTTTCCTGCTCGTTGTCTGGTCTCGGCCGGCGGCGTCGAGCACGGTGGCCCGCTCCGTGATGTATGAGAAGAAGTTGCGCTAACCCGCGAGTCGCATCCGCTCATATTGTTAGATTTCCTTGACACTTTTTGCCTCGTCATCGGGACCGTGATACGTGTCGGGTTTCTACATTCCGACAGGTGGCTGATATGCGACGGTACTATCTGAAGGTGGGTGACAAATCCTCGGTCGGCGGCACGGCAATAGAAGGCATACCTTCTTGCTCGCATCACGGAACAGCTCTGACTTTCCTTGGCGCACAAGTGGTATGCCCAGCTTGCGGCACTACTGGGCAAATTGTTCCCAGGGGCCCACGGTGGCGGGACAACATGATGGGCAAAGAGGCCGCCTTGGATGGCGATCTATGTGCCTGCAGGTGCTACCCGCACCCTGTCATGCAAGCCTCGCAAGACACCATGTCTCAGAGCTTCGAGCCTCATCAGTTGGCGGAACTGGGCTATGCCTCAAATGGCATCCCATTGAAGAAAGAACCACCGGGGAACTTCGACGAGCGCGTGCGAGTAGTCGACCGTGAGGGCCGCCCCGTCTCAGGGGTTCCATTCCACATCAAGACAAAAACCGGAGCCATCCATAAGGGCGTCACTGACTCTGACGGCTATTGCCCTCGGATCAAGACAACCAGCATTGAGAATTTGGATATTGCTATCGGTCATAAAGCCGTGGAACGGTGGAATAAATGAGTACCTACATCTACACTACCGCGACGAACGACAGACGGGACTCCGAATATGACGTACTTGGTCATCTTATGCCCGCACGCATGTTTGTGTTTGTTATCGTCGACGAACCAGGCGCCGATGGCTTCCTCGTTCGTCGCATCTATACGTCTATTGAAGATCCCTACCTTAAAAATCTGGAGCTTTCTCCCGTTCAAGCACGCCGCGAAGTTTTCCCGGAAAAATATGGCTTGTGGGGCAGAAATCCAAATTCTAGTGCAAGCATTGCAGAGCACGTCATGGGGTATGAGAAGATTACCAGCTTCGCGTCCGCCAGCAGTGCGTTTCCTGATGGCGCCGGCCGCATGGCCGGCAGGGTCATTTATGTTGATATTGCTAAAGCAAAACGGTCAGGAGCCAAACTCGTGACGACTCAAGAGATTCGCCGCTCACTTGACGCGTATGCTCAGCAACATCCACACCTGAAGAGTCGCGTGAGCAAGATCATCAGCTACGCTGAAGGCCTTGATAAGGAGGTCCTGATTCAGCCAAATCCTCGCGTGCCTCCCGCCGGGATCTTCACAAAAGGCGGTTTGGCTGTCTCGCTTGGCATAGTGAAGTATGCCCGTGTTGTTCAAGTGGTAGGCATTGGCTTCACGGCCTACGACCTTGGCGTGGCCACTGATCAATCATTCAAGACCAGGAGCATTCGCCCCATCGAGAAAGAAGTAGTGAGACAGATTGGCGGCTGGGGAGGCGCTATTGCCGGGGCAAAGATGGGAGCTGCCGCCGGCGCCCTTGTTGGAATTGAGACCGGTCCAGGCACAATCATTACAGGGCTGATCGGCGGCATTGTCTTCGGTGCCATTGGCTACTTTAGCGGCAACGCGGTTGCTGACCAATTACCAAACAGGTGAGGTGCCCATGTTTTCCTTGTCACGTGCCATTGATAAGTTCTCCATAAGGAGACAAGAAAAGAGGCTAGCCAAGGCGCTTCCTGAAGATCGTCTTGCGGCGCTTTCCCATGTCTTTGGAACTTCTCCTTCCGTATTGATGGAATTATTCTCAAAATCTTCCGCAGAAAATTACCTTTCCTATCCGAAGATTGAGACACTAAATCGATTCGGAATTAACGCTTTTTTTATAACCCAAAATATCGAAGAATCACTTTCCTCCAACTATATAAATCTAGTGAAAATGGGACGAGAGAAAATTGCCACCAATCATTATCAAAGTGCTTGGCGGCACACATTTTTTGTCCATTTCGATGAGTTCAAGGGCCGAAGTTTCCTACTACTTACCAATGATTCTGATCTAATCAGATCAATTTCCCTCTTGAAGTTCAACCCCCCACCCCCGTGGATCGCCTGGAATGATCTTGGTCCAGCCATCTTCAACCTACAAGGTGATGCTCAATACTGGTACGAGAATATTTGGGACAAATACTGGGAGAGTTTAACCCTGGAACAGCAAGACGATTTTCTTGAGGCACACAAGCCAGAGCTCTCTAAAACAGAGTGGGAAGACTGGGTGGAAGCGATCAGGACTCGCGACGCAAGGTATCGGGACAAATTGAAGCGAGAATATGAACAAGGCAAGCTCGAAGGGGACAACTGAAGATATCGCTGCAATTTCGCTCTGAGCTGAGCACCACAAGATGCTCCACCAGACTCTCCTAACCTGACTCCAAAAGATCCGGAATAGCCCGCAGTAACGCCAACCAAATGCCTTCCTCCCGGAGGATGCAGGCACCAGCCAACGAGCAGTACACGACAAAGGCAGCCGCGCCGTGGCACCGCCTACATCGGACATCGACCGGTATTCAGGCGGCGCGTATTCCGGCAGGTATCATCGTGACGATCCGCAACCGCTGCGGAATGACTTCGATGGAACGCCCCTTTTCCACATGCCGGAACCTTCAAAGCTTGCTGAAATCCTCACACTAGACGAGATCCAGTCGCTAGCCGACGCGAAGACGTTCGCGCGCGGCATGGCCTATTTCCACGACGGCGCAGTGTCCCGCCTTGAGGAACGCGAAGGCGCCATTCACGCCAGTGTGCGGGGCACGCACCGTTACCGGGTCGAGCTCGCCGTCGCTGACGATGGTGGACTCGCCTATGCATGCACCTGTCCGGTGGGTGACGACGGCATTTTCTGCAAGCACGCGGTATCCGTTGCACTCTCCTGGCTGGAAAACTCCGGCGCAGAGGTGTTCCATGCCGAGGAGGCCGCTCAGCAGAAGCCGCGCAAGAAGCGAAAGACCTATGAGGAAGTGATTCGCGAATACGTGGCAACGCTGGACAAGGGCACGCTTCAGGAGCTGTTGCTCGAAGCCCTCGACCATGACCGGACGTTGCGCGACAAGCTGCTGCTCGCCGCGCGTACGGAGCAAGCGTCCGATTTGCCCAGCATGAAAACTGCCGTGCGACAGGCAACTCGCATTCCCCGGCCGCTGGACTGGAGGGAGGCTGATGCATACGGCGACGGACTGATGTCGCTGGCAGACGTGTTGCGCGAGAGGCTTGCCGGACCGCACGCGGCGCAAGTGGTCGAACTGTCTGAACTGGCGATTGCCGGCGCTGAGAAAAGCCTCGAGCAGATTGACGATTCCAACGGCGGTGTGATGCCTGGCATCTTCGAACTGGCGTCTGTCCATCTGGACGCATGCAAACAGACCCGACCCGACCCTGTGAAGCTCGCGGAGCGACTCTTCCACCTGCAGACAGAAGGGGAACGGGACACTTTCTACAATGTCTTGCCGGCGTATGCGGAGCCGCTGGGGGAGAGCGGATTGAGTCGCTACCGGCAACTGGTGAGCGATGCGTGGGAGACCCTGCCGGTGCTTGGTGGCAACGTATCTCGCTTCTCAATGGACCCGCGGCGTATGAGACTGGAGACCGCCATGCGATCTCTGGCGGAGCTTGATGGCGATATTGATTCGCTTATTCAAATTTGCGCCAAGGACCTGTCAAGTCCTTACCGTTATCTGGAGATTGCAGAGCTTTGCGAGAAGCACGGGCGCCCGGACGATTGCCTCGCATGGGCCGAGCGCGGCCTCAGCAAGTCGGGCAAGAATGTTGACCCGCGCCTGCTCGACTTCTGTGTCGATGCCTATCTGCGTCGAAAGCAGTTTGACCAGGCCGACGCGCTCGCATGGCGTCGCTTCGAGATGCGCGCGAAGGCCGATGCATTCCCCGCGTTGATGAAGGTCGCCACGGCGACCGGCAGGCATGACGAAACCCGGGACCGCGCACTCAAGCTCCTTGGGACGCTAATCCAGAAGGAGGAGTCGGCAGGACAATCAAAGCGCCCTGACTGGCAGACGCCGACGCGTACCGAACTGGTCAGGATTTTTCTCTTCGAGAACAAGAACGACTTGGCCTGGGACGCATTCATCGGTGGCCCGGTCGCGACGCAGCTGTGGCCCCGGATGGCGGCGGTTCGCGGCAGCACACATCCGCGTGACGCGATTGCGCTCTATCAGCAGCTGCTGCCGGTGGCCGCCGAAAGCGGTACGCGCAACGCGCGCTATGACGAGGCATTTGAAATCGTGCGCGCCATCGGCAAGTTACGGGCAAAGCTGGGGGAGCGTGCGAAGTTCACCAGCGAACTGGAAAAGATTCGCGCGACCTATCGCGCGAAGCGCAACTTCATCAAGTTGCTGGCTACGTTGTCTTGATCTCTCTATAGGCCGCGCAATCTGGTATTCAAGGCGAGGAGCTGTGCGAGATCGCCGTCACAGTTATAGCCGTCGATCTTCCACTATTCAGGCTCAACCCTCGACGATCGCGACGATACCAAGCGTGATGAAGAGTGCGCCCGCAAGATAGCGGCCGACGGTCAATGCAGTGCCACCCGGCGCCACTCTCTTTTGCAGCTGATGTGCGAGTGCGATACAAACAAGGTCAGCGACCGAGAACAGCAAGTTTGCGCTGATGCCCAAGAAGAACAATTGCCAGCCGATATCGAGCGACATCGACGTATCGACGAACTGCAGCAAGAACGACAGATAGAACAGCGCGGATTTCGGATTCAATGCCTCGATCAGCGCGCTTGACGAAACTACGTTCCTTGGCATGGCGGACGGTTCGCTGCCAGCGTCGGGTCTGGTGTGGATACGCTGAATGCCAAGCCAGAGCAGGTATCCACCCGCCGCCACACGCAGCGTGTGATAGAGCCACGGCGACGTCCTAAGCACAACTGCCGCCCCGATTGCAACAGCGCCGATCTGTAATAGCGCGCCGAGATGAATGCCGAACGCCGAGAGCAAGCCCGCACGCCGGCCGTGCTGAAGCGTTATCGAAATCGTTTGCAGCAGGGCGGGCCCGGGAATGAAGCCGAAGCCAATGCAAGCGGCAGTGAAGGCGAGAGCTTGTGTGGTTGTCATCAGATTTCGTCCCGGCTTGCGCCACAGTCCAACGCTCGTAGTACGACGAACAGGTCAACGTAGCAGGAAGGCATTGAAGCCAATGTGAGAAATGGCTTAACGACCGATGCGTTTTTTCGCTCCATTTCAAAGGCTTAAGCGCCGAATTGGCCGTGTCGAAAGAATCGTGAAGGCGGCGCAGATCACGCTGGCAGATGCGGTGCTTGAAGAGCTGGCTGCATTGGGCCGGACCTGGCATTCGCAAACAGCATCTGAGCAGGTTCCCCGCCGGTCACGACCAGACTCCATCACGGCGCGGTATGCTTCACGTCAACGAATTCAACGCAAAGAACGAAGTTGGCACGAACCACAACGCATGACAGGAGAGCCGGCGCCCCGTGGCGGCGCATCGGACTGGCAATGGCGGGCGCCTTGCTGCTGGGCGACGCCATCGCACTACTGCTGATGGGCCTGTTCAATTTCGGGATCGTGCTGCCGCTGGCCATCGGCGCGGCCTTTCTCGCGCTGTCATGGCGCTGGCGGCAAGTGGCGCAATGGCGCGCGGCGAAGCCGTGGCGCCAATGGATCTGGGCGGCAGGCTGGGGCGCCTTTGCCGCGTGGCTGGTGACGCTGGGATGGTTCTTCCATGGCATCCGCAGCGGCATGGAACCCGCCACGCGCCGTGCATCGCCGCCCGCAGCCATCATCGTGCTCGGTTCCGGCTCGCCGGACTGCGAGGCCTCGCCAACGTTGATGGCACGACTGGAGCAAGGCATGGCGCAAGCGCGCCGCTGGCCGTCGGCCAAGGTCGTCGTGAGTGGCGGCCTGGACTTCGGCGGGCGATGCCGGGAGGCTGACATCATGGCCGACACCCTGATCGCGCGCGGGGTGGCGCCGGACCGGATCCTGCGCGAGGGACGCAGTACCAGTACCGAGGAGAACCTGGTGTTCAGCCAGCGCTTGCTTGGCGAGCAGGGCGTGACGGCCGCAGCGCCCATTGTCGTGGTGACCAGTGATTTCCACCTATGGCGAGCGGTGCGGATTGCGCGCAAGGCGGGGTTCGGCGAGGTGTCCGGCGTGGGGGCGCAGACGCCTTTGTACCTTCGGTTCAATGCGTGGTTGCGGGAGTATTTTGCGGCGATCAGTGGGTGGGTGTTGGGGGAGTATTGAGGCGTTGGGTGGCGGCGCCTTGTGGTGCCGGAATGCGAACGGCGCGAGGCCAGGTGGCTCGCGCCGTATTGCTTTTGGGCCCGCGTTGCGCGGGCCCGGTCCCTCGTCAGACGACCAGCGCCTGCAGGCGGTCGGCGTTGTCGTCGATCTGCTCCTTGAGCGGCAAGAGCAGGGCGTGGAGGCCCATGCAATCGGGGATGTCGTCGCTCTGCAGCGCCAGCAGGGTAAGGACGGAACGCAGGCCGGCGCTGACGCGCAGGAGGTCGTCGCTGGCTTCGAGGATGTGGTCCTCGAGGGTGACGGGCGTGCTGGGTGGGGGCAGGGGGGTTCTGGCGAGGCGGCGGGCCAGGGCGCGGTCGGCTTTGGAGAGGTATTGGGCTAGTAGGGCTTCTTTTTGGGCGAGGGTGGGCTCTTGGGGAGCTGGGGTGGTGGGCTGCATTGAGAACCTCCGTGTGAGTGATGGAGACCCGCCGTCCGCTGCTAATCGGGGTGGGCGGGCACAGGGCAGGGTTAGCAGACCGGCACACACGGAAACCGGCGAGCCCGAAGGCTCCCCCGCCTAGGCCCGCCCGTTGGAACGGACGCGCGAAGGCGTATCAGACGAGAGGAATTCCGCTGCGCGGCTCTATCTGGTGTGTGTTCAGGCTGCTAAACCTCGTCAGCCGAAATTTCAGCTGACGTTCGATTTTTGAACACCTACACCGAAGTGGTCAACGTTGCGGGCGGATTGGAAACGAATTTTGACACACTTGCCGAGTGTGCTCAGGGAGGGAAAGCTGGTCCGGCCGTCCGGTTTTTCATGCCCCCCAATGGGAGTATGCAGTCGCAGTCAAAATTGGCCGTAGACTCCATTAGCTAGCTCATCTAGCGCCTGTGAGAAGCCAGCCGAAAGCATCCTATATTTGCCCTATATCGATGAATCTAGAAACCATAGTAAAACTCGCCTCCGTCGCCATCGGGATATTCACGCTCGCAAAAATTTATCTTGAGATCACTGGAGTTCGCCGCAATCGAGCTCGCGAGGAGTACAGATTTGCGAAGGAATTTCTCTCTTCAATGGAAGAGGAAAAGCAAATCCATCCTTTTGTACGGGAGAAAGGTTATCAAGCAATATCCGGCGATAGCAGCCTTAAGGGTGCAGAGGTGGCCTATCTTCTTTCCTTAAAAGAACCGGAAAAGGCGCTGAAAAATTACGTAATGGGTCGATCATACTTAAAGCACCTTCCGGATCACGGGAATTTACAAATTGATTTTAATGAAAAATATAGAACAAGAAAATCTAGGATAATTAGAAAGTGGCTATATACAACTATATATGCGATTTTCTCCTTCTCCACTATGCTGCCCTTGATTCTATCAAAGTACATCTCAGAAAATATAACCAGCGTATTTACACTCTTCTTCATTCTTGTCATAACGCTGTTTCCAATTGGCCTGATGGCGTTACGAGAAGCCGCCCGAATCCATCGAGCAGAACGCTTGGTTGACAGTCAGCACAGGCATACACAGATTATTGCGGTCGATCCACAGTGGATGCATAGAAATCGATCCCGCGGCTCAGGGCAGTAGACTGAGTCGTTTTCGCGCTTCTGCGTTGAGGCTCACTCTGAACATCCCTGTTCTTGCCAGAGCCCGTGCGACGACGTGCCGAAGCGTGAGGCCACATAGGCAGCGAGGCTAAAAACCTACTGCACGAGGGCAAGGTGGTCCCTGCTGTGAGCCTTCCTCTCCGACCTGAGGAAATATCACCTTCGACGTCGGAAAAAAGCTATACCATGTACGGAGAACAATCGATATGTGCCCCCAATGCCCGCCAAGAAGAAGGACAAGAAGCCAATTTGGCACAGGGACGAGCTAATACTTGCCCTCGACCTATATCTTCGTCACAGCCCGAAACTACCGTCTGAAGGAGCAAAGGACGTCGCGGAGCTGAGCAATCATTTACGCCATATGGCGAAGTTTCTGTATCCTCGCTATGTGCAATCGGATTCGTTTCGCAATACCAACGGCGTGTATATGAAGTTGATGAACTTCAGGCGGCTGGACCCAAAATATGTAAGCGAAGGGAAGAAGGGTTTAAGCCAAGGTGCCAAGGGTGACGAACGCGTGTGGCAAGAATTTGCCAATGATCCTGACCGATGCCATCAGACTGCGGCAGCATTAATCAAAGGGCTCGGGAACGAAGTGTTCGTCGATGCTCTCCCATATCTCGACGAAGAGATTACAGAGGCGGCCGAGGGACGTCTGCTCACGCGGACTCACTTGAAGCGTGAGAGAAATGAGCGGCTCGTGAAGACAAAGCGGCAACGCGCCTTGAAGCAAACCGGCAAGCTGAGGTGCGAGGTTTGCGCGTTCGACTTCGCCGAAATCTTTGGGGAGCATGGCGCTGGTTTTATCGAATGCCACCATACAAAGCCGCTTTCGACTCTTCCGGAGAACAGCAAGACTCATATAGACGACTTAGCGCTGGTTTGCGCTAATTGTCATCGGATGCTGCATCGAGGGAATGCATGGCTTAGTATTGAAGGACTAAAGAAGCTTTTGGACTATAACCGCAAATAGTTGGCCCAGTAAGTCATGGGCTCATCATGACTTCCGCGTCGATTCAATGGAAGCGTGGCTGCATCTTTCAGGATCAGTGCCGGCACTCAATCGAGAGACAACAATCATTGTCGCCTAACAACCGTGTAGCACTCGAAAGCGTCCTTTGGAGTATGGTAAGCAAATCAGTCCGGCAGCAACCGACTGAAAGGCACGGCTATACCTATAGGACCGTCTAATTTGAATCCCTCTGTCGTGCCTTGATGATCTTATAGATACGTAAAGCGGCCTCGTCCGGCACCTCATGAGCCCAAATTCGCACAACTGTCCAACCGAGCACCTTAAGGCGGCGATCGGTATCGCGATCGCGTGCACGATTGGCGTTGATCTTGGAGCACCAAAATTCCGCATTCTCTTTGGGCCATGTACCATGAATCGGGCAGCCATGCCAGAAGCAACCGTCGACGAACACTGCGACTTTAGAGGTGGGGAAAACGATATCGACTACCCGCCTAGGCTTAAAAAGCAATGATACTTGTAACCGATAGCGCAACCCTAAAGCATGGAGCGCCCGGCGCAGGGCAAGCTCAGGCTGCGTGTCCTTTTGACGGACCCGTGCCATTCGCTGACTTGCTTCGAATGAAGGCGAACTCATAGGCTACTATCTTTCAGAGGATTCTTCATCCCACGTTCGCACTATTCTGGTGGATCTCAATTGAAGCATATGTCATGCTCCAGCCTACCTCCAGCTTAGTTGAAGTATGATATTTCCAGAAAAATACCAAAGGCGGCCCAAATGGCACTTTCATCTAACACATTAGATCTGTTCGAAGAAAAATTCACCCCGGAGCAGGTTGCGCTTGCCGAGGCACAAATTTCCGAGCGATCGAAGCGAATCGAGTACTTCGTCACGGAGTTCACGATCGAGATCTTAGCTCAGAAGATGCGTTCCGGCGATTATCTTGTACCGGCATATCAGCGTGAATTCACCTGGGAAGAATCCCGAAAATGGCGCTTTATCGAATCCATTCTCATGGGCTTACCCATTCCATTCCTCTTCTTTTGGGAAGAGCCAGAAACCGGAAAATTTGAGATAGTTGACGGCTCACAGCGTTTGCGAACATTGGAAGAGTTCATGCATGATGAACTTGCTCTGGGCGATTTGGAGAAACTACCTGCACTAACTGGCTTTCGATTCTCCGATCTCCCAGAATCGCGTCAGCGGAAACTAAAGAATCGGTCGATTCGAGGTATTGTGCTCAGCGAACACGCCGACGACGAGGCTCGATTCGACCTTTTTGAGCGGATAAACACGGGCAGCAAAGTCGCAAATAAGGCCGAATTGAGGCGCGGCGCGTTGAGTGGACCATTCTTGGATCTCGTAATCGAGCTCGCAAACGATGCTCGCTTCAAATTGCTTGCACCCGTTAGTGTCAAGCAAGAAAAGGAGCGTGAGCGGGAAGAACTTGTCACTAGATTCTTTGCGTACGGCGATGGCTTGGAGGATTACGCAGATGAAGTTTCACCTTTCCTTTTTGCCTATTCCAGAAAGAAGAATGAAAATTTTGTAGACAATCCCGACCAAGTCGATAGTTATCGTGAGCGTTTTCACAAGACTATGCAGTTTATCGAGCGGGCCTTTCCATATGGCTTTCGTAGGATCCCCAAGGGGAAAGCGACACCGCGATCGCGGTACGAAGGGATTGCGTTAGGCACTTATCTTGCAATGCAAGCTGCCCCCAATCTAGAGCCAGATGCTGGAAAGGTAGTGCCCTGGCTCGCCTCAGAGGAGTTCCTCAATGTGGTTGGGTCGGATGGCGCCAACGCAATTGGTCGATTGCAAGGGCGCATGAATTTCGTCCGAGATAAGCTTCTTGGACAAGAGGTCAAATGATGTCTGAATTGACACTAGAAATAGTTGAGGTAACCTTTAATGAAAGGCGAGGGGAAATTGAAGCCTATTTTTCCCTTGTCGAGGCTCTGGAGAAAAGCCTTCAAATCGGCCAGCCTACTATTCAGATAGGAGCGTTTCAGCATCATGTCACACCGCTTCAACAACGCATCTTATACGCCGGGCTTTATCTGCACCTATACAATTTAATAGAGGCAATAGTTACCTTATTGATAGGTACGATTGAAAATGTTGCGACACAAGGAGGCGCGCTTAATGCTCGCCACCTCTCCGATGAACTCCGACTGCAGTGGGTTCGGTCAGTGGCAAGGACGCATGAACTATTGACACCTGAGAACCGTTTGGAGAGCGCTCTTGAGGTCTGCCATCACTTTCTCGGCTCACTACCACTCGGTTTAAAGATCACTAAAGGCGGAGGTGGTAACTGGGATGATGATGAAATTGAAGTTCTCGCCAAGAAACTCGGAATACCCCTTCGTGTTCCGAATTTGGTTTATAGGCGGGTTAAACAACCCGCACGCGACAATAAGGGTCCCTTAAAGCTTGTCAGAGATTTAAGAAATAAGCTGGCCCATGGCGCGATTTCCTTTTCAGAATGCGGCAATGATCATACCGCAGCGGATCTACGTGCTATCGCAGATGCCACGATTGACTATCTAGATCATGTAATCGTGGCCTTCCGGAGCTATATAAATGCTCGCGGGTATCTCAGAGAAGAAACTATTGCTGCGCTAAATGTTCCCGTATAGCGTAAGCAATTGCTTCAGCAAGAGCCACTGGTACGGCATTACCGATATGCCGACCAGTGTTCCTGAAAGTAATCTTCTCGTTCGGCGCCGTGAAGGCATAGTCTTCGGGGAAGGTCTGTAGCAGGGCAGCTTCACGCAATGAGATTGCTCGATTCTGATCAGGATGCCCAAATCGGCCGCTTCCCAGAGCATAGGCCTGAGTTGTTATAGTTGGCCCCAGATCGTCCCAAGACATGCGCCCATAGACGCTTGGAAACGTCGCCCCGCTCAAGCGTTTATGACAGTCCAAGCGCAGGCTTTGGGGCCAATCTTGCCACCCCCCACCTGGAGGTGTCGCCTTGATCCTCTTCAGATTTAAAGTCGAAAGTCTTGGACTAACATGAAGTGGATCATCCACCGGTGCTGGACCGCCCGCAACTATGGCGGGAAGTCTTCCTATTGCATCCTCAACGGTGCGCGGCCTGCTAGTTCCTTCCTTCGACATTCCAAGGTCGATGTGACCATGTTTTGATGCCAGTAAAACGAGGCGCTTGCGCGTTTGCGGAACTCCATAGTCAGCGCATCGAACAATTTGTTCGCTGATGTGGTAGCCCATTTCCGCAAGTTCGTCCTTGAAGCGGGTATAGACAGCGTGCTTCCTACGAGCAAGTTCCGGCACGTTCTCGGCCGAAACAACATCCGGCATCGTCGCGCTGATCAGGCTTCGGAAGTGATCCAGCAGGGACCATCTGCGATCCTGCCTCGAGCCATCCGATACAGATGCGCCGTACTTATAGCTATAGGTAGAGAACGGCTGGCATGGGGCACAGCCTATGAGGACTCTTTTCGCACCACGCGGATACCACTTCGTCAGTTCGTCAGGAGTGATATCTTCGACACCCTTGTGGATAAACTGAGCCCCGTGGTTGTTTTTTTCGTAGGCATATCGACAGGTGGCATCAATATCGTAGCCTGCTTTTACGGCGATCCCTGCTCGAATAAAACCATGTGTCTTACCACCGACGCCACAGAAAAGATCCACTGCCGCTATTTTAGGCGTTCTCTCTTTCGATGAAGTCCGTGTTGATGAAGCGCGTACCATAAGCTTGCGAATTGGTAATCTGCTGGACTGTTCGAATAGTCAAACATCAATATTCCGCGCCACCAACGCATTAGATTCGATGAAGTTCCTACGCGGCTCCACCTCATCCCCCATCAGCGTGGTAAAGATCTGATCCGCCGCAATAGCATCCTCAATCTGCACCTTCAGCAGACGCCGCTGCGTAACGTCGAGGGTGGTCTCAAACAACTGCTCAGGGTTCATCTCACCAAGACCCTTATAGCGCTGCCGCGACACACCGCGCTCCGCTTCGGACAGCAACCACTGCATCGCCCCATGGAAGTCATTGACAGTCTGATCCCTCAGCTTGTCCCCTTCCCCGCGCTGCACCTTGGTCCCCTCAGGCGTCAGCCCCTGGAACGTCTTGGCCGCATTGGCCAGCGCCGCGTAATCCGCCCCGTGGACAAAGTCCGCATCCAGGTGCGACAGCCGCACGTTGCCATGATGACGACGCGCAATCATCAGCCGATGCTTGTCGGTCTTCTCATCAAACTGGGCATACACATCCGCCGTGCCATCGTCATTGACCGCGGCGCCAATCAACGTCTTGGCATGCATCTCCGCCAGCTTGGTCTTCAGCGCCACGGCCGAAGCCTCAGCCGCCGGCGCGCTGTCCAGGTCCAGCGTCACGCCATCAGCAATCGCGCGCAGCGCATCCTGATCCACGATGCGTGACAGACGGCCGATCACGCCTTCCGTCAGCTGGTACTGCCGCGCCAGCTCGGTCAGCGCATCGCCATTGATCTCCGTGCCATCCGGGCGCACCAGCACGGCCTTTTCCATGGCCAGCTTGAGCAGGTAGGCGTTGAGCTCGACGTCGTCCTTGATGTAGCGCTCTTCCTTGCCGTGCTTGATCTTGTAGAGCGGCGGCTGGGCGATGTACACGTAGCCGCGCTCGATGATGTCGGGCATCTGGCGGTAGAAGAACGTCAGCAGCAGCGTGCGGATGTGCGAGCCGTCCACGTCCGCGTCAGTCATGATGATGATGCGGTGGTAGCGCAGCTTTTCCAGGTTGTAGTCGTCCTTGCCGATGCCGGTGCCCAGCGCGGTGATGAGCGTGAGCACTTCCTGGCTGGAGAGCATCTTGTCGAAGCGCGCGCGCTCGACGTTCAGGATCTTGCCCTTGAGCGGCAGGATGGCCTGGAACTTACGGTCGCGGCCCTGCTTGGCGGAGCCGCCTGCGGAGTCACCCTCCACCAGGAAGAGTTCGGACTGGGCCGGGTCTTTTTCCTGGCAGTCGGCCAGCTTGCCGGGCAGGCCCATGCCGTCCATGACGCCCTTGCGGCGGGTCATTTCGCGGGCCTTGCGGGCGGCTTCGCGCGCGCGGGCGGCGTCGACGATCTTGCCGCAGATGGTCTTGGCGTCGTTGGGCGTTTCCAGCAGGAAGTCGGTCAGCGCCTTGCTGACCAGCTCTTCCACGGGCAGGCGCACTTCGGACGAGACCAGCTTGTCCTTGGTCTGCGAGCTGAACTTGGGCTCGGGCACCTTGACGGACAGCACGCAGGCCAGGCCTTCGCGCATGTCGTCGCCGGTGGTTTCCACCTTGGCTTTCTTGGCGACTTCGTTTTCTTCGATGTACTTGTTGATGACGCGCGTCATCGCGGCGCGCAGGCCGGTCAGGTGGGTGCCGCCGTCACGCTGCGGAATGTTGTTGGTGAAGCAGAGCACCTGCTCGTTGTAGCCGTCGTTCCACTGCATGGCCACTTCCACGCCGATGCCGTCTTTTTCGGTGTTGGCGTAGAAGATGTTCGGGTGCAGGACGGTCTTGGAGCGGTTGATGTACTCGACAAAACCCTTCACGCCGCCGGAGAAGGCAAAGTCTTCTTCCTTGCCGGTGCGCTGGTCGACCAGCTTGATGTGGACGCCGTTGTTCAGGAACGAGAGCTCGCGGATCCGCTTGGAGAGGATCTCATAGTGGAACTCGACGTTGGTGAAGATTTCCTCATCCGCCAGGAAGTGGACTTCGGTGCCGCGCTTGTCGGTGGCGCCGATGATCTTCATCGGCGAGACTTCCACGGGCTGGCCGTCCGGGCCGGTCACGGTCTCGATGATGCGGTTCTGCACATCGCCCTTGGCGAACTCGATCAGGTGGACCTGGCCGTCACGGCGCACGGTCAGGCGCAGCCACTTGGACAGCGCGTTCACGCAAGACACGCCCACGCCGTGCAGGCCGCCGGACACCTTGTAGCTGTTCTGGTTGAACTTGCCGCCGGCGTGCAGCTCGGTCATGGCGATTTCCGCCGCGCTGCGCTTGGGTTCGTGCTTGTCGTCGAACTTGACCAGGGGCGGGATGCCGCGGCCGTTGTCGACGATGGAGATCGAGTTGTCGCTGTGGATGGTGACCTGAATCTCGGTGCAGTAGCCGGCCAGCGCTTCGTCGATGGAGTTGTCCAGCACCTCGAACACGAGGTGGTGCAGGCCGGTGCCGTCGGAGGTATCACCGATGTACATGCCCGGACGCTTGCGTACCGCCTCCAGGCCTTCCAGGATCTGGATCGACGAGGCTCCGTAGGTGTTTTCCTGTTGTGGTGCTTGCGCTTGGGTCATGTTTTCCTACTCACGGCAAATACGGAAACCGGCCATGTCGGCAAATTTGCCAGGCCTGGGGCTTCCGCAAGGCGGTTACTAAAAACGGCAAAAGGGGCGGACCACTTTCGATCCTGCCCCCGCTGCGAGAAGACTGCCCGTATTGATTCGGGTGTCGGTGCGTGCCGTTTGCTGCTCCGGTATGTCGTTGTCTGCGTGTCCTGTTACCGGAACATCAGATGCGCATCGGCATGACGACGTACTTGAAGTTGTCGTCATCCGGCACGGTGATCAGCGCGCTCGAATTCGAGTCGCCGAGGCTGACCTGCACTTGCTCGCTCTTCAGGTTGGCGAGGACGTCGAGCAGGTAGGTTACGTTGAAGCCGATGTCGAGCGCGTCGCCCGAGTAATCGAGTTCCAGCTCTTCCTGCGCCTCTTCCTGGTCGGCGTTGGTGGAGCTGATCTTCATCATGTGCGTGTCCAGGATGCAGCGCACACCCTTGAACTTGTCGGTCGTCAGGATGGCGGTGCGTTGCAGCGCCTGCTGCAGCCTGACGCGGTCAATCGCAAAGGCGTTCTTGTAGCCCTTGGGAATGACGCGCTGGAAGTCGGGGAACTTGCCTTCCACCAGCTTGGAGATCAGCTCGATATTGGCGAAGCTGAACTTCACCTGGTTGGCGGCCAGCTGCACCTGCACGGGGTCGTCGTTGTCTTCGAGCAGGCGTTGCAGTTCCAGGATGGTCTTGCGCGGGATGATGACTTCCTGGCGCGAGCCCACACCGGCGGCTTCGTTTTCCAGCTCCACGCCGCAGTAGGCCAGGCGGTGGCCGTCGGTGGCGACTGCCATGACTTTCTTGCCGTCGACGACGAGCAGCATGCCGTTCAGGTAGTAACGGATGTCTTGCTGCGCCATGGCGAAGTGGACCATCGCCAGCAGGTGCTTGAAGGTCTTCTGCGGCAGCGAGACGCTGGCGTTGAATTCGGTGGCTTCGGCAACGGTCGGGAATTCTTCGGCGGCCAGCGTCTGCAGTGCGAAGCGGCTCTTGCCGGACTGCACGGTCATGCGCTTGTCGTTGAGCGACAGGGCGACGTCGCCGTCGGGCATGGCGCGCAGAATGTCGAGCAGCTTGCGTGCGGCCACGGTGGTGGCCACGCTGTCATTGCCCACGCCGCATTCGGCGTGCGTGGTGATCTGGATCTCGATGTCGGTCGAGAGGAAGGATACGTTCGAGCCGGACTTGCGAATCAGCAGGTTGGCCAGGATCGGGAGGGTGTGGCGGCGCTCCACGATGCCGCTCACGATTTGCAGCGGACGCAGCAGATTGTCTCGCGAGGTTTTGACCAATTGCATTGAATTTATCCTTCGTCGTTTGTCGTCGGCGACCGCAAACTCCAGGCAACTCCAATTCACTTAGAAATCAAGGAGTTAATGTGCCATTGTACCAAGGATAAGCCGCTGCGGTGAAGCGGGGCGAAACCGTCGGAAGTGGGGACTGTGCAAAAAAGCCACGATGCCCGCCCGGCACTTTTTCGCCGGACTTTCCGCGTTTCGTCCCGACTCACCGCAAAGCCTTATCTGTGGCCATTACTGCACACGACTTGCGGCGGAGCCGATGTTGTTTAACAGGCGCCCCAGGGCCTTCCCTGTGACGCCTGACCTACAGTATGCCAGCCTCGAAAGGCCAGCTTTTGGAAAATCTGGCCGCCCCGGTTTCCCGGGCCGGCGTCCAACCAAACTCAACCCTTCAGCGTCTGTTCCAGCACGTGCAGTTCGTGGTTGAGCTGCGCGTCCTTGCTGCGCTCGTCGGCGATCTTGCGCACCGCGTGCAGCACGGTGGTGTGATCGCGTCCACCGAAGAGTTCGCCGATCTCGGGCAGGCTCTTCTGCGTGAGTTCCTTGGCCAGGTACATCGCGATCTGGCGCGGCCTTGCAATGTTCGCAGGCCGCTTTTTCGAGTACATGTCAGCGACCTTGATGTTGTAGAAGTCCGCGCAGGTCTTCTGGATGTTCTCGACCGAGATCTGGCGGTTCTGCACCGTCAGCAGGTCCTTCAGCGCCTCGCGCGTCACCTCGATGGTGATGTCGCGGCCGTGGAAGTTCGAGAACGCCAGGATCTTGCGCAGCGCGCCTTCCAACTCGCGCACGTTGGAACGCAGGTGCTTGGCGACGAAGAACGCGACTTCCTCTGGCACGCTCACGTTCTCGGCGGCGGCCTTCTTCATCAGAATTGCCACGCGCATTTCCAGCTCGGGCGGCTCGATGGCCACGGTCAGGCCGGAGTCGAAACGCGAGATCAGGCGATCGTCGATGCCAGTGATCTCCTTCGGGTACGTATCGCTGGTGATGATCACCTGCGCCCGGTTGGCAATCAGTGCCTCGAACGCGTAGAAGAATTCTTCCTGCGTGCGGTTCTTGCCGGAGAAGAACTGGATATCGTCGATCAGCAGCAGGTCGAGCGAGTGGTAGTAGCGCTTGAACTCGTCGAACGCCTTGCGCTGGTAAGCCTTCACCACGTCGGACACATATTGTTCGGCGTGGATGTAGCGGATGCGGGCGCGCGGGTTCTCCAGCAGCATGAAATTGCCGATGGCGTGGATCAAGTGCGTCTTACCGAGGCCCACGCCGCCATAGAGATACAGCGGGTTGTAGGACTTGCCCGGGTTGTTGGCCACTTGAATAGCGGCGGCGCGCGCGAGCTGGTTGGCCTTACCGGTGACGAAGTTGTCGAACGTCAGGATCGGGTTCAGGCGCGAGCGCTCGTGCACCGTGTCGCTGGCCTGGCCGGGCTGCTGACCAGGCTGCGCAACGGGCGCGCCCGGATGCTGCACGATCGGGCCCGACTGCATGGGCGGTTGCTGCTGCTGCGCGCGGTAGGAGCGGGCGGCGGCTTCGGACGGATCCATCTGGACCACGTCGATCTCGCCCATGTCGACACTGTGTTGCGCGGCCGGCGCCTGCCGCGGGCGAGAGCCACCTTGCAGCGGATGGCC
Source organism: Cupriavidus sp. 22TCCZM01-5 (assembly GCF_057798915.1). Classification (NCBI taxonomy): domain Bacteria; kingdom Pseudomonadati; phylum Pseudomonadota; class Betaproteobacteria; order Burkholderiales; family Burkholderiaceae; genus Cupriavidus; species Cupriavidus sp. 22TCCZM01-5. The sequence continues at coordinate 107,845 of NZ_JBYOJR010000017.1, read as the reverse complement.
GGGGTAGGGCGCCTGGCCCGGCCCGAAGCCGGCTTGGCCGCGGGCGGACTGGTACTCGCCATAGCCCGGCTGCATGCCGGGCTGGGCAAACTGCTGGCCCATCGGCTGCCCCATGGGTTGCCCCGTCGGCTGGCCGGCATAGCCCTGCATACCCGTACCCGGTGCTGCGTGAGCGTCGGGTCCGGCACCCATGGCGCCTACCGGCGGCTGCGCATAGGCAGCCGCACGGCCCGATGCAGCAGGATCCAGGACAAAGTGAACACTGACCTGCGCTTCCCAATATTCGCAGGCAAGGGCAGTAATACGCCCCGAAAACTGGCTCTTGACCCAATCCAGCTTGAACCGGTTCGGCGCAGCAATGCGCAGCGTGAGCGCTTCTTCGTCGAAACCGACGGGCGCCAACGGCTTGATCCAGGTTTTGAACTGTTGCGGCGTCAGTTCGCGCTCGAGTTGCGCGGCTGCCGCCTGCCAGAAGTCTTGCATTGTTTTTTGTTAAGTTAGCGCATCCCCAGGGTGCGCCACGGCTACTGTCGCGCTTGCCAGCCCGGCCTTCTTTGTACCCATGCCTGCGGCGCCGGCATCGGTTTACGTATACGTCCTTGTATACGGTCCGCCGTGTCGACCTGCAAAAACTTGGGGGGAAGCCCGGGATGCGCCTGCGCCACGCAGCCCGTGTAGTGATTGGACCGGGATTGTACCCCCGGCCTCAAGTTATCCACAAAGGATAAGTCTGTGGACAACTTGTGCAAATTCGGTGGATTGGTGTGCACAACCCGAGCAGTGGCGCGGGTTTCCGGCATGCTGCAACGCCGGAAAATACTGAGGAAACAGGGACTTCGGCCATTCTGGCAGCCTGACGCAGTGCATAAATCAGCACGCAAACTTGTTAACAGGCTGTTGTGGACAATGACGCACGGCTGTTTACGTAGTGCTGTCGCGATTGTGTCCTTGCACACATGACGGAGTCTTGACACTCGCGCGGAAAATCGTTTAAATGGCGGGTTCTGCGATGCGGCAGGGGATCTCGTATGCGCATCGCCGGGTCTGGCCTGTCCGTGCCGCCCGCGCCTTGCAGGTATACCTTGCAATCCAGCGCTGGCCGGCTTCAGGGCCGGCACCAAGACAGAACCAGAATCGTCGTGACTTGTTGGTAAACGCCCCAGGCTTTTCCGACGCGCGGCAACCCCAACGCGAACCATACGCGGCGGCCACGGCACCCCGGCACCGGCCGGAGGCGGGCTAGCCCAGATCAACCAGAGAGTGCAACATGAAACGTACCTACCAACCTTCCGTTACCCGTCGCAAGCGTACCCATGGTTTCCGTGTGCGCATGAAGACCCGTGGCGGCCGTGCCGTCATCAACGCTCGTCGCGCCAAGGGCCGCAAGCGCCTGGCAATCTAAGGGCCGGGCGACCGGTCTGGACGGCGGCGACGCCGTCCATGCCAACCGCCTCGCGTTCTGGATGGCCGGTAGCTTGCCGCAGGCTGCAGTGTTCCCGCTAGCGTTGCCAAGCGTGTCTACCTTTGCCTTTCCCAAAGCCGCGAGGCTGACAAAGACGGATGAGTTTTCATCCGTTTTTGCTTTGCGGCCCCGCAAGCGCAGTACGCACTTCGTGCTCTACGTGCGCGCCAACGGCCGGGCCGAGGCCCGGCTGGGCGTGGTGGTGGGCAAGAAGTTCGCACCGCGCGCGGCCGAGCGCAATCTGGTCAAGCGCATGGCGCGCGAGCTGTTCCGCCAGCGGCAAGACCAGCTGGGCGGGCGCGACGTGCTGCTGCGGTTGCAGACCAAGTTTCCGCGCGCGGAATTTACCAGCCGCGCCGCGGTCCGACAGGCGTGCCTGACGGAGATTTCCAGCCTGCTGGAGGTCGCCGCCAAGCCCTTGCCACCGCCGCCTGCGCCGCCGTCATCACCATCGGCCTCGCCAGAACAGCCCAAGGGCCTTCCGGCCTGACCGCTCCCAGCCATGAAGCGAATCCTGCTAGCCCTGCTGCGCATCTACAAGATCGCTCTGAGCCCGTACCTGGGCTCGCGGTGCCGCTTCTGGCCGACCTGTTCCGACTACGCCCGCGACGCCGTCATCCGTCATGGCGCCGCGCGCGGCAGCTGGATGGCCGCTTGCCGGCTATGCCGTTGCCATCCTTTCGCACAAGGCGGGTATGATCCCGTGCCGGGTGCGGAAGCGGAAACGGCACAAACGGGCAAGTTTGCCCATCCCGCGGCAGGCCATGGGCCTGTCACCGTCCGTCTCCCACGACCCTGATTTCCCCGACCACAGCGAGACATGGATATCAAACGCACCATCCTCTGGGTCATCTTCTCGATGTCCCTCGTGCTGCTCTATGACAACTGGCAGCGCGCCAACGGCCACGCGTCGATGTTCTTCCCGAGCGCGACGCAGCAGCAGGCCGCCTCGGCGCCCGCCGCCGCCAGCGCAGCCCAGGGCGATGTGCCCAAGGCCAACGTTGCCGCAGGCGCCGCCGCTCCGGCAGCCCCGGGTGCCCCGGGTGCAGCCCCGCAGGCAGCCGCCCAGCCCACGGGCGAGAAGATCGTCGTGACCACCGATGAGGTGCGCGCCGAGATCGACACCGCCGGCGGCATCCTGTCGCGCCTGGAGCTGCTCAACGAGCACGAGAAGGACGGCAAGCCGGTGGTGCTGTTCGAGCGCGACACCACGCGCACCTACATGGCACGCTCGGGCCTGATCGGCGGCGACCTGCCGAACCACACCACCGTGTTCACGGCCACCCCCGGCCCGCGCACGCTGGACGGTGCCGACAAGCTCGAAGTCACGCTGACCGCCGACAAGAACGGCGTGAAGTTTGTGAAGACTTACGTGTTCCACAAGGGCAGCTACGTGGTCGATGCGCGCTTTGCCGTGACCAACGGCGGCACCGCGCCGGTCTCGCCGACGCTGTACATGGAGCTGGCGCGTGACGGCAGCAAGGTGGAGCAGTCGCAGTTCTACAGCACCTTCACCGGCCCGGCCATCTACACGGACGCGGACAAGTACCACAAGATCACGTTCGAAGACATCGCCAAGGGCAAGGCCAGCACGCCGGCCGCCACCAGCAGTGGCTGGGTGGCGATGGTGCAGCACTACTTTGCCTCGGCCTGGATTCCGCAGGCCGGCAAGGAGCACAGCTTCTACGTCCAGCAGATCGACCCGAACCTGTACCGCGTGGGTATCCAGCAGCCGCTGGGCGAGATCGCCCCGGGTGCCACGGTGACGACCGATGCGCGCCTGTTCGCCGGCCCGCAGGAAGAGCGCATGCTCGAGAAGATCACCCCGGGCCTGGAACTGGTGAAGGACTACGGCTGGCTGACCATCCTGGCCAAGCCGCTGTTCTGGCTGCTCGAGAAGCTGCACGGCTTCCTGAACAACTGGGGCTGGTCGATCATCGCGCTGACCGTGCTGATCAAGCTGGTGTTCTTCCCGCTGTCGGCGGCGAGCTACAAGTCCATGGGCAAGATGAAGGACCTGCAGCCGCGCATGACCTCGATCCGCGAACGCCACAAGGGCGATCCGCAGAAGATGAACGCGGAGATGATGGCGCTGTATAAGACCGAGAAGGTCAACCCGCTCGGCGGCTGCCTGCCCATCGTGATCCAGATCCCGGTGTTCATCGCGCTGTACTGGGTGCTGCTGTCGTCGGTGGAAATGCGCGGTGCGCCGTGGCTGGGCTGGATCCATGACCTGTCGGTGCCGGATCCGTTCTACATCCTGCCGATCATCATGGCTGCGTCGATGTTCCTGCAGACCAAGCTGAACCCGACCCCGCCGGACCCGGTCCAGGCCAAGGTCATGATGATCATGCCGCTGGTGTTCTCGTTCATGTTCTTCTTCTTCCCGGCCGGCCTGGTGCTGTACTGGGTGGTGAACAACATCCTGTCGATCGCCCAGCAGTGGCAGATCAACCGCATGCTCGGCAAGGGCAAGGCGGCGGTGGCAGCCAAGAGCTGAGCGCAGGCGATGCAGAGGTTTTGATGGAAGCCCGGTGGAGACACCGGGCTTTTTTGTTTTTGGGCATCCGGCGATGCCCTGTACCTGAGGAGATATTCGTGACCTGGTCCGCCAATCAATACGTCGCCTTTGAAGATGAACGCACGCGCCCGGTGCGCGACCTGGTCGCCGCGATCCCGAACCAGATGATCCGCACGGCCGTGGATATCGGCTGCGGGCCGGGCAACTCGACCGAGGTGTTGATGTCGCGCTATCCCGGCGCGTCGATCACTGGCATGGACAGCTCCGACGACATGATCGAAGCCGCGCGCAAGCGCCTGCCCGACGTGCAGTTCGGCCTGGCCGACATTGCGGCGTGGAATGACCCGGGCCCGTACGACGTGATCCTGGCCAACGCCGTCCTGCAGTGGGTGCCGGACCATGCCACGCTGTTTCCGGCGCTGGTGCAGAAGCTGTCCCCCGGCGGCACACTGGCCGTGCAGATGCCGGACAACCTGGAGGAGCCCGCGCACCAGCTGATGCGCGAAACCGCCGCTAACGGCCCGTGGGCCGGCAAGCTTGCCGCCGCCAGCAATGCGCGTGCTGCGCGGGCTTCGGCGCGCTGGTACTACGAGCTGCTGCGCCCGCACTGCTCGCGCGTGGATGTCTGGCTGACGGTCTACCACCATCCGCTCGCCGGTGGGGCGAAAGCGGTGGTGGAGTGGTTCAAGGGCAGTGGGCTGCGGCCGTTTATCCAGCGGCTGGATGATGCGGAGCGGGCGGCTTATCTGGAGCAGTATGAGGAGAAGATTGCCAGGGCTTACCCCGCACTGCCCGATGGATCGGTGTTGCTGCCGTTCCCGAGGTTGTTTGTGGTGGCGACGCGCTGAGGCTCAGCCAGGCAGGTGGCAGACGGCCTCGATATTGTGGCCGTCCGGATCCAGCATGGTGGCGTGTGTGCGCCTTGCAACGCGAAGGGCCGGCGCTGTCAATCGCCAAGCGGCGGCTGCGGCGCATCGCACCCTTGCTGACGTGCCGCATCGCCTACACTTGAATCTGCGTCCCGCTCCTCCGCCGAAATTCGAGTGGCTTTTGCCATGAACGCTGATTCCTCCCCAAGGCTGCACCGCAAAACGCGTCCGGCGGCGGCCTTCGCCGCGTTGGGCGAAACCGGGTTGCGCCGCATCGAAGACTGCATCGTCAATCTGTTGCAGCGCGACGAGGTGGAGGACGTGCATGCGCTTCGCGTCGGCGCACGCTATCTGCGCGCGGTGTTGTGGGTGTTTGGCCCGCTCTTGCCGCAAGGCATCGCGCAGCGCTGGAAGCAGGACATGCGCGCGCTGGCCGAAACGGCCGGCGAGGTGCGCGACTGGGATGTGTTCCTTGCCGAGACCGTCCAGCCGGCCTTGGCCTGCCAGCCTGGAGATTCGATCCTCCATGCCGTGGCCGACACGGTACGCACGCGCCGCCGCCTCGCGCGCGAGGTCATGGTGGCCCGGCTCGCACAGTATGGCGACGATCCGCTGCCGGCCCTGCACCGGGACCTGGCCCACCTTCCGCTACACACCGACGATGGCACCGGCTGCCTTGGGCCCTTCGCCCGCACGCGCGTGCGCAAGGCACGCAAGACGCTGCGCCAGCGCAGCCTTGCCGCGCGCCATGACGGCCTGCGGGCACTGCACCGCCAGCGCATCGCGGGCAAGCGCCTGCGCTATGCCATCGAAGCGCTCGCGCCCGTATTGCCGAAGCAAAAGACCAGGCGCCTCCATCACAAGCTGGTCAGGCGGCAGGGCAAGCTGGGCGGCTTGGTCGATGAGAGCGTGGCGCGGCGGTTGATGTGCGAATGTCTGGACGTGGCGCCGCAGGAATACGGCGCCGCACCCGAAGCTGCGTGAATTCGCCCGCGCCGCAGCTTCGCCGCTTTCTCGCGCCATGCGCTCCACAGGGCACGTCACCGGTCCCGTTCACATCGATCTGAGACAATAGCGCCATGACTGCTACCCTGCCTCCCATCGCCGCCATCGCCACCGCACCCGGACGCGGCGGCATTGGCGTGGTGCGCGTGTCGGGCCCGGATGTCCGCCCGGTCATGCACGCCGTCTGCGGCCAGGCGCTCAAGCCGCGCCACGCCACCTATCTGCCGTTCCTGGATGGTGACGGCAAGGTAATCGACCATGGCCTCGCGCTGTACTTTCCGGGGCCGAATTCGTACACCGGCGAAGAGGTCCTGGAGCTGCAGGGCCACGGCGGACCGGTGGTCATGCAGCTGCTGCTCACCCGCTGCCTGCAGGCCGGCCACGAGATCGGCCTGCGCCTGGCCGAGCCTGGCGAGTTCACGCGCCGCGCCTTTCTCAACGACAAGCTCGACCTGGCCCAGGCCGAGGCCGTGGCAGACCTGATCGAGGCCAGCACCGAAGCCGCCGCGCGTTCCGCGGCCCGCTCGATGGAGGGCGAGTTCTCCAACGCCATCCACACGCTGGTGGAGAAGGTCATCCACCTGCGCATGCTGGTGGAAGCCACGCTGGATTTTCCCGAAGAGGAAATCGATTTCCTCGAGGCCTCCGACGCGCGCGGACAGCTCGCCACCATCCGCAAGGACCTGGGCAACGTGCTCGCGCAGGCGCGGCAGGGCGCGCTGCTGCGTGAAGGGCTGTCGGTGGTGCTGGCGGGCCAGCCCAATGTGGGCAAGTCGTCGCTGCTGAACGCGCTGGCCGGCGCCGAGCTGGCCATCGTCACGCCGATCGCCGGCACCACGCGCGACCGCGTCAAGGAAACCATCCAGATCGAAGGCATCCCGCTGCATATCATCGACACTGCCGGGCTGCGCGACGAGGCCACGGACGAGGTCGAGCGCATCGGCATCGAACGCACCTGGGACGCGATCCGCCGCGCCGATATCGTGCTGCATCTGGTCGATGCCACCGACTACCTGCGCCACGGCCTGTCCGAGATCGACGATGCCATCGACGACCGCCTGAGCGGCCAGCTTCCGCCGGGCGCGCCGATCGTGCGCGTGGTCAACAAGATCGACCTCGCCCCGGCCGTGGGCGGCGCGATGTTCAGCGGCAACCGCCCGCATGTGGTCGCAGCGAACGGGCCGAATCCCACTGAAATCTGGATCTCCGCGCGCCATGGCGCGGGCATCGAACTGCTGCGCAAGGAATTGCTGCGGCTGGTCGGCTGGCAATCCGGCAATGAAGGCACGTTCCTGGCGCGCGAGCGACACCTGACGGCGCTGCGCCAGGCGCAATCGCACCTGGATGTGGCAGCCGAGCAGAGCGAGCGGCAGGCGCAGGCGTTGGACCTGTTTGCCGAAGAGTTGCGGCTGGCGCAGGAGCATCTGAACAGCATCACCGGGGAGTTCACCAGTGATGATCTGTTGGGGACGATTTTTACGCGGTTTTGTATTGGGAAGTAGTCTTCCAGGGATCAATCACTGGGACGCCGGCGGCTTCGAAAGGCACCGTGTCGCGCGAGGCTACCGTGAATCCGTGCGCAGTCGCGATCGCGGCGATATAGCCGTCCGGCGTTGGAAACCCCTTACCTGCTGCTCGGGCCCTCGCTGCCAGTTCGGCGTAACAGCGTGCCGCGCGCGGATCGAATGACAGCACGCGCCCCGCGAACAGCGCCATCAGGCCTTCCAACGCGTCTTCCAGCGCCAGCTTGCGGCGTCCATCTGGCAGACAAGCAATGCCATACAGCAGCTCCGCCAGCGTGACGCTGGACAGGTACAGCGTCTCGGCGGCCTGCTCATTCAGCCAGTCTCGCACTGCGGCGGCCGGTTCCGGCTTCATGGCTTCCGAAACCACATTGGTGTCCAGTACGATCATTCGTCAAGCCTCGGCGGACTTGCAGGCGTCCGGTCACGGGTCTGTTCGAGCGCCTGCACATCGGCATTGGTCAGCCCCAGGCGCTGCCCGAGTTCTGCGAGTGCATCGCCCATCCTCACCCGCCCCGGCGGGTTCACGGCGCGCGCCAGGATGTCGCGGACTTCGGCCTCCGTGCTGCGGCCATGCGCGGCCGCCTGTACTCGCAATGCGCGGTGGGTTTCGTCGGGGAGATTGCGTACGGTTAAAGTTGCCATCGCAGTCACCATTCGTTTTTGCTTTCAATGCTGTCATTTTATCATGATGACAGCATAAGAGCGAAGGGGATCAGGTCAACGCGCTGCTATATCAATCGCCTGCGCTCCAACTCCTCCGACAGCGCCTCAGCCCCCACAAACCTGTACCCATGCAGCCCGGCATCTGCCGCGCCGGCCACATTGGCTTCGGTGTCGTCGATAAAGAGTGTCTCCCCGGCAGCGGCTCCAAGTTGGCCGATACAGCCCAGATACGCCTGCGCATCCGGCTTGGTCGCGCCAAATGCCGCCGACGGATAAACGTGCCGGCCAAACAACTGCGCCACCGCCGGATTCAGGTAGCCGATATGGTCCGTCACCAGCCGGCAGTTGTTGGTGAGGATGGCGATCCGGTGGCGGCCGGACAGCCTGGCCGCAAGCGCCAGCGTGTCGGCATTGGGTGTGATCGATGCGCGGCGGGATGCCAGCCAGTCGGCACGGTCAACACGGCAGCCCAGCAGTTGCCCGAGTTCCCGCAGGTACTCGTCATCGCTGATCTCGCCGGCATCGGCGCGCGCTTCAAGCCCCGATCCCCAGATGGCGTGACGCACCTGCTCCGGTGACCGGCCAGTCGTTGCAGCCAGATGGTCCGCTCGCGCGGCGCGGTCATAGTGGGTCAGTACCCCTTCCATGTCGAACAGGACGAGTTGGATCGGTGCTGTCATGGCGTGGGTCCCGGCGGATGACCAGAAGCCCCCATTGTGCATGGGCCGGCAAGTCCCTGGGCAGGATTTCCGCGTGGCCCGGCCGTCGCATGCCATGCGGGTACACTATCGGGCCGGCGCGCTCGCCCCATCCGCACAATCCGCAAGCCGACAATCTCAACACCTTCCACCGCATGCGCCTGACCCTCATCACCTTCGGCACCCAGGGTGACTGCCGCCCCATCGTCGCCCTCGGCGCGGGACTGCGCGCGGCCGGCCATGAGGTGTTGATGCTAGGGGAACGGTCGGCCGAGGCGCTGGCGACAGAGCACGGCCTCGCGTTCGAAGCGCTCGCTGGCGACATCCAGGCCACGCTGGCACCGGGCGGTGCGCTGCACAAGCTGATGACCGAAGGCGGCAATGTCAGCGACGCCACGCGAGCCTTCGCGCGCATTGCGGAAGACAACACCGCCCAGTGGATGGCGCAGCTCACCGCCGCCGCGCGCGAGCGCGACGCCATCGTCTTCTCGGGACTGGCCGCCTATGTCGGCATGGCCGTTGGCGATGCGTTGGGCAAACCCGCCATCGCCGCCGCGATGTTCCCGCTGTCGCCGACGCGCGATTTCCCGTCAGCATTCCTGCCGCCGTGGCGTCTGCCGGGCTGGGTCAACCGGGCCACCCATCAGCTGATCAACAACGTGCTGTGGCGCATGTTCCGGCCCGCCATCAATGCGGGCCGGCAGGCACAGTTCGGGCTCGCGCCGCGCAAGGCGGTGTGGCAGGACTTCCCGTCGATGTACGGCATTTCGCCGCACCTGGTGCCGCGCCCGCGCGACTGGCATGCGGACTGGCTGGTCTGCGGCGCGTGGACACTGCCCGCGCCGGGCGACTGGCAGGCGCCCGCCGCATTGCGGGACTTCCTGGCCGCGGGCAAGCCGCCGGTCTACGTGGGCTTCGGCAGCATGGCCGGCTTTGATCGCGAAAAGGTGATGCGCGCGCTGGTGCAGGCGCTGGACGGGCGGCGTACGCTGTTCTATCCGGGCTGGAGCGGCATCGACATAGCGACACTGCCGCCTAACTTCCATGTGATCGGCGCCACGCCGCACGACTGGCTGCTGCCGCGCGTGAGCGCGGCCATCCACCATGGCGGCGCCGGCACCACGCACGCGGTCGCGGCGGCCGGCGTGCCGTCGATCGTGCTGCCGTTCGCCGGCGACCAGTTCTTCTGGGCCGGCCGGCTGGCGGCACGTGGCGTGGCGCCGCGGTATGTCGCCGGGCATGACATCGACGCGGGCAAGCTCGCGGCGATGCTCGCCTTCACCCGACAGCCCGATGTGCGCGAGAAGGCCGCGGCGCTCGGCGCCGCGATCCGGGCGGAACGCGGTGTGGATAACGCCGTGGCCGCCATCGAAACCTTTTGCCGGCGGGGCAGGGGATAGCAGCCGCCGCCGGCCAGTCATTTCAAGCAGGAATTTCCAGATGTTGAACCGTACCCAGCAGATCCTCATCGCCGTCGTCGCAGTGGCCGTCCTCGGCATGCTCTGGTTCGCCGGCAATGACAAGGGCCAGAGCCAGCAGGCCGCGACGGCTGATACACCCGCCGACACGCAAGCCGCCAGCGAGGTACGCGGCGTGCCGCGCAACGGCACGCTCGACCCCGTGAGCATCGACCCGCAGCGCCCGGCCGACCGCCTGCCGCAGTACCAGGCCGACGCCATCCTGAACGACTATCGCGACAACGCCGGCGCGGCCGACAACCGCTATCGCGGCAAGTACATCATCGTCGAAGGCATAGCCAGCGGCGTGCGGCGCGGCGAGGCTGACAATGTGTTCGTCGATATCCGCACAAGCGACCCCGACGCGGTCGTGCGCGCCCAGTTGCTGCGCCGGCAGATCTGCGGTCCGGCCGGCCGCGAGTGCGAGGTGGAAGCACGCGCCACCATGGTCCGGCGCGGACAGAAGGTTGCCGTGGAGTGCAACGGCGCCGGCCTGTCCGACGGCACGCCGCTGCTGAGCGACTGCCTGCTGCGCGGCGGCGCCAACTAAGCGACCGACTGAGCCAACAACATGCAGACTGTCCTCTCTGTCCTGGCCCTCCTCATCCTGATCATCACCGTGGTCGGGCTGGTTTCACCCGCGTTCATCAGCCAGACCTTCCTGCAAGGCAAGCCCGTCGGGCGGCTGCAGATTGCCGTGATCGGCCTGTGCCTGGCGGCGTTGTTGCTGATCCTGGTGGGGCGCCTGGCGCAGCCCGTCGCGGGCGCCTGAAGCGGCACGCAGCGCGCGCAACGGGCAGGCAGCGCCCGTTTTGCGCCTCTGTTCCCCGTATCGGCGCGCCGCGCCGGCGCATACAGTGGACGGATACGCTACCGATGCTCCGCCCGCCGCAAGCGGCAGCGGCGCCGATGCCATCCAGGACACTCCATGAACAAAGCACTGCTGGCCGCCGCGCTGGGCCTGATGATTACCGGCTGCTCCACGTACCAGGCCGTGATGCCCGTGGACCGGCCCGAGCAGGGCGACATGCTATCCGCCTTCCAGATCCCCGCCGGCAGCACTGTCGCAGCCGGCCCGCGTGGCAGCTACGGCGCCAATGGCGCGCTGCTGTGCGTGGTGGCGAACCCGGTGAGTGGCAACGAATATCTCGACGCGTTCCGCGCGTCGCTGCAGGCGCGCAATTTCGAAGTGAAGCTGCTGCCGCCATACGCGCCCGTGGTGTCGTGCCCGCTGGTGGCCACGTACTCGGCCAAAAGCGCGTGGTTCTGGATGACGTACCTGAACAGCGTGGACATCATCGTGTTCCAGAACGGCGCGCGCGTGGGCAAGGCGGTCTACAGCGCCAACCGCGGCGCCGGCGGGATCAACCTGAGCAACTTCGTCATGCCGGAGAAGACGCTCGATGCGCTGGTGGAACAGCTGTTCCCCGGCATGCTGCCCCCACCGCCTCCGCCCGCCGGCACGCCCGTGGCCGCACCGGCAGCGGGCACCGCCGCCGCTTCCTGAGCGTTCAGCCCTCGAGCCGGCCCAGCCGCACCACGGTCACGCCGGGGCGCAGCTGCCGCAACGAGGGCATCACCAGCACGCAGTTGGGGTAGGGCGTCACCACCGGCTCGCCGTCGCGCCAGCCGACGACGGTGCCGGCGTCCGCAAAGGTCTCCAGCCCGGTGTACGGACCGGCAAAGCGGAAGTCCATGCTGGTGGCCACCACGGGCTCGGTCACGCGTACCACACGCTGCGCGGCCGGCAGCGGCTGCAGCCAGCCGGCCGGCACGTCCTGCGCTTCGATCACGCCCGCATTGAGCAGGAAACGCGCCGCGCTGTCGCGCGCCACCGTGACGGCCGCGGCTTCCCAGTGCTGGCCGCATTCGATCAGCAGCGCATTGCGCGCGCTGGCCGGATCGCCGAAGTCCGCGTAGTCGCGCATGCGGCGGCCTTCCGGATGGCCTTCGTCGACGATCACGTCTGCCGGCGCGCCGAGCTGGCGAGCCAGCGCAATGCCCTTGTCGAGCGGGCCGGAGACGATCAGCGGGCGGCTCTTCTCGTGCATCGAGTGCAGGTCGAGCAGCAGGTCCACGGTATCGATCACGGGGCGCATGGCGCGCGCGCGGCGCAGTTCGGACGAATCACGGCTGGCATCGTCGAGCACCGCGGCGGTCCAGACGCGGTTGAAGTCCTGGTCGACATAGCGCGAGGCATCCGGCCGGGCCGGGTCGAAGCGCTGGTAGGCGTCCACGTTGGCGAATGCCAGCGTCAGGCGCCCGCGGCGCGGCTTTACGCCGGCATCGAGCAGCCCTTTGACGGTGATGGCGCCACACACCTCGTTGCCATGCGTGAGCGCATTGACCATCACGTGCGGGCCGGCCACGCCGCTGTCGAACGTGAACACATACGGGATGCCGCAGTTGCCCTCGGCATAAGGGCGGATATCGGGAAATTCGACCTCGACGGGATACGCGTCAAGGGTGAGAGGAGCGTTGCTCATGCTGGGATGTCCTGCCGGGTGACGGCTTATTCGCGGATGCCTGCGGTCTGGACGATGGTGCGGTAGCGGCCGGTCTCGCGCTTGATGAACGCGCCGAACTGGGCCGGATTGCCCGGGGCCACTTCCACGCCGGCCTCGGCCAGCTTCTTCTTCACGTCAGGCATGGCGAGCACGGCCTGCATCTCGGTGTTGAGGCGGTCGATGACCGGCCGCGGCGTGCCGGCCGGGCCCATCAGGCCGAACCACACGCCCATGTCCACGCCCTTGAGCGCCGGGGTCTCCGCCAGCGCCGGCACGTTCGGCGCCACGCCGGAACGCTTGGCCTCGGTCACGCCGTAGGCCTTCACGCGGCCCGCCTGGATATGCGGCAGCGCCGACGACAGCACCATCACCGCGAGGTCGATCTGGCCGCCGAGCAGGTCGGTCGCCATGGCCGAGGCGCCTTTGTACGGCACGTGCGTGATATTGACGTGGCCCTGCTGCTTGATCAGCTCGCCCGCCAGGTTCAGCGGCGTGCCCACGCCCGACGACGCGTACGACAGCTTGCCCGGCTGCTCCTTCGCCAGCGCCATCAGCTCCGCCGCGTTCTTCGCCGGCAGCGACGTCTTGCCGACCAGCACCATCGGCTGCGTGCCGACGAAAGTGATCGGCGCCAGGTCCTTCTCGCCGTCATAGCGCACAGCCGGATTGGTCAGGCGCGCGATGGACACTTCGCTGCCCGAGCCCATCAGCAGCGTATAGCCGTCGGCCTCGGCCTTGACCACCTTGGACGCGCCGATGGTGCCGCCGGCGCCGCCCAGGTTCTCGATGACCACGCTCTGGCCCAGGCGCTTGCCCAGTTCGGGCGCGACCGTGCGCGCCACCAGGTCGACGCTGCCGCCGGCGGTGTAGCCAACCACCAGCGTGATCGGCTTGGCCGGCCAGCCGGAGGCATGGGCGGCAAGCGCGGAGAAGGCGAGGGTGGCGGCAGCGGCCGCGCGCAGCAGGGTCTTCGTGGTCATGGCTCGGATCGGATGATTGGAATGGGGATGACGCTGGCCCGATGTTAGTGAGCATGCAGGGCGGCGGATTGCGGCTTTGGCAAGGAGGGTTGCCGTTTCGGCAATGCCTCAGCCCTGTGCTTCGCTGACCGCCGCTTCCCAGAATGCCTCCGCAAGCGGCCGCATCGGTGCGCGCTGGCGATACAGGCGGATCTCGAGTGCAAGGTCGGCCTCGTCCGCGCCGCGGCCCGTGGTGGCGCGCACCAGGCGCCCGGCATGGAGATCGTCCGCAATCAACCGCGCGGGCAGCCAGGCCAGGCCCATGCGCTGGCGCACCATCTCGTGCACGGACTCGGCGAAGTCGCTGACGGCGATCACGTCCAGGCGGCTGGCCAGCTTGCGGCGCGCGATCTCCTGGTTGACCATGCGGCCGAGCGTCAGGCTGTCGGCGTAGGCGATCATTGGCGTGGGAGCCATGGCCGCGCCGCTCTTGCCGGCCTGCAGCCGGAATTGCGGTGCGCCGCGAGCGTCGGCGGCACTCACGCACACCAGCCGCTCCACGCCCACCATGTGGAAGCGGTAGTGCGCGTCGTCGAGCATCACGGGAATATCCGGCGGGCTGTAGCACAGCAGGAAATCGGCATCGCCCTCGGTGAACATGGCCAGCGCGTCGTGCATCGGGAAGGTGGACAGCCGCGTGCGGAATCCCGCCGCGGCCTTGTCGTTGCGCAGTGCATGGCGCAGGCCGGCGAGCCATGCCGGCACCATCGAGCGGGCCAGCGTCTTGCCGGTGGCAATGGTCAGGGTGCTGGCATCGGCGCGATGGGCCGTGCGCAGCGCGAGGCGTGCATCCTCAAGCGTCTGCAGCGCGCTTTGCGCGGCTTCCAGGAACTGGCGGCCCTCGGCTGTCAGACGCACTGGGAACGCGCTGCGGTCGATCAGCGGTGCGCCGGCCCACACTTCCAGCGCCTGCATGCGCCGCCCGAACGCCGGCGGCGTCACGTTGCGCAATTCGGCCGCGCGCGCCAGGCTGCCGGCCTGGGCCAGGCAGATGAAGTCTTCAAGCCAGCGGATGTGCATGGAAGCAGGGTGCGGATGGCGCCGACGGTGGCGACACTGCATTATCGGCACAATCACGCCCAAGCCAAAAAGAGAACGGCGCACCGAAGTGCGCCGCTCATCAGCCAGCCTGGGCAAGCCTTACTGCGTGACCGTTCCCGCCGGTGCGGCGGGGGCCGGCGCCTGCGCCACCTCGCCGGTCTCCTTCAGGCCACCGCCAAGTGCCCGATACAGGTCGATCGAGTTGTTCAACCGCAGCTGCCGCGCCTGCACCAGCGCTTGCTCCGCGGTGAACAGCTGACGTTGCGCGTCCAGCTCATCCAGGTAGCTCGCAACCCCGCTGCGGAACCGCACACGTGCCAGCTCATAACGCGCCGCTTCCGCATTGCGCACCTGCTCCTGGCCCGTCACCTGGTCTTCCAGCGTGCCGCGCGCCACCAGCGCATCGGCCACCTCCGCGAAGGCCGTCTGGATGGTCTTCTCGTAGTTGGCCACCTGGATGTTCTTGCGCACGTTGGCCAGGTCCAGGTTCGACTTGTTGCGGCCATAGTCGAAGATCGGCAGCGTCAGCTGCGGCGCGAACGACCACGCCTTGGTGCCGGCCTCGAACAGGTTCGAGAACGTCGGGCTGATGGTGCCGATGCTGGTGGTCAGCGTGATGCGCGGAAAAAACGCCGCGCGCGCCGCGCCGATGTTCGCGTTGGCGGACAGCAGCTGCTGCTCGGCCTGGCGGATATCGGGACGCTGCTCGAGCAGGTCCGAAGGCAGGCCTTCCGGGATGTCGCTGATGATGCGTTCATCCGACAACCGCATCGGCTCCGGCAGGTTCTCGATCGAACCAATCGGCTTGCCCACCAGCACTTCGAGCGCGTTCTGCGCCTGCGCGCGCTGGCGCGCGAGCTGCGCCGCGGACACACGTGCCTGCGCCACCAGCGATTCGTTGTCGCGCAGGTCCAGCGCGGACGTGGCGCCGACGTCGAAACGCTGCTTGGCGAGCGCGTAGGTGCTTTCGCGCGCCTTGAGCGTGTCGCGTGCGATCTCGTACTGCTCGGCGAAGGAACGCTCGGACAGGTAGGCCTTGGCCACTTCCGACACCAGCGAGATATAGGCCGAACGATGCGCCTCTTCGGTGGAGAAGTACTGCGCCAGCGCCGCGTTGGACAGGCTGCGCACGCGGCCGAAGAAATCAAGCTCGTAGGACGAGATGCCGAGGCTGGCCGAGTAGACCTGCGACACCGCTGGCTGGCCCAGGACCGATACCCCCGTGGCAGCGTTGGTGCTGGCACGGGTATAGCCAGCATTCGCATTCACCGTCGGCAGCAGGTCGGCGCGCTGCACCTGGTACTGCGCGCGCGCTTCCTCGATGCGCAGCGCGGCGGTGCGCAGGTCGCGGTTGTTTTCCAGCGAGGTGGCGATCAGCGCCTGCAGGCGCGGGTCGCGGAAGAACTCGCGCCAGCCGATATCGGTGGCGCGGCGCGTCTCGCCGCTCTTCACTTCGGCGGTGGCATAGCCTTCCGGCGCGGCCGGGAAGCCGGCCGCCACCGGCGGCACCGGGCGCTCATACTTCGGCGCCAGCGTGCAACCCGTCAGAACGCCGGCCACCAGCAGCAGTGTGGTCAGTGTCTTGGTCATATCAGTTGTCCTCCTGCGCTGCGGTCAGGCGCGCACGTTCGAACTCGTGCTGGCGCTCGCTGCCCTTGAAGCGCTTGCGCACCACGACGAAGAAGACCGGCACCAGGAAGATCGCCAGCGCGGTGGCCGTGATCATCCCGCCCATCACGCCGGTACCGATGGCGCGCTGGCTGCCCGAGCCCGCGCCGGTGGCGATCGCCAGCGGCAGCACGCCTAGGATGAACGCCATCGACGTCATCAGGATCGGACGGAAACGCAGGTGCACCGCTTCCAGCGTGGCTTCGATCAGCCCCTTGCCCTGGGCCTGCAGGTCCTTGGCGAATTCCACGATCAGAATCGCGTTCTTCGCCGACAGGCCGATGGTGGCGATCAGGCCCACCTTGAAATACACATCGTTGGGCATGCCGCGCAGCGTCACGCCGAGCAGCGCGCCAAGCACGCCGAGCGGCACCACCAGCAGCACCGAGAACGGGATCGACCAGCTCTCGTACAACGCGGCCAGGCACAGGAACACGATGATCAGCGACAGCGTGTAGAGCATCGGCTCCTGCGAACCAGCCAGGCGCTCTTCATACGACTGGCCCGACCACTCGTAGCCGAAGCCCGGCGGCAGCTTGGCGAAGGCGTCCTCCATCGCGCGCATGGCTTCACCGGTACTGTGGCCCGGTGCGGCCTGGCCCGCGATCTTCACCGCCGGCATGCCGTTGTAGCGCTCCAGGCGCGGCGAGCCCATGACCCACTTCGAGGTCGCGAACGCGGCAAACGCCACCATGTCGCCGTTGCTGTTGCGCACGCGCAGCTTGGTCAGGTCGTCCGGCAGGCGGCGGTCCGCGCCTTCTGCCTGCACGATCACCTTGCGCACGCGGCCTTCATAGATGAAGTCGTTGACGTAGTTGGAGCCGAACGCAATCGACAGCGTCGAGTTGATGTTCGCCACCGTCACGCCCAGCGCCTTGGCCTTCTCGCGGTCGATGTCGATCTGCAGCTGCGGCGCGTCTTCCTGGCCTTCGGGGCGCACGCCCACCAGCACCGGGTTCTTCGCTGCCATGCCGAGCATCATGTTGCGCGCTTCCATCAGCTTGGCGTGGCCCTGGCCCGAGCGGTCCTGCAGGCGGAAGTCAAAGCCTGACGAGTTGCCCAGCTCTGAAATCGCCGGCGGGTTCAGCGGGAAGATGATCGCGTCCTTGATGAACGACAGCGCGCCGAACGCACGGCCCACGAGTGCCTGCGCGGTCTCGTTGGCGCCGGAGCGCTCCTTCCAGTCCTTCAGGCGCACGAACGCGATACCGCCGTTCTGGCCGCGGCCGAAGAACGAGAAGCCCGCCACCGTGATCATCTGGTCCACCACCTTGCTTTCCTTCTGCAGGTAGTAGTCCTCGATCTGCTTGAGCACGCCGATGGTACGGTCCTGGGTCGCGCCGTTGGGCAGCTGCACCACCGTGATCATGTAGCCCTGGTCTTCGTCAGGCAGGAACGACGACGGCAGGCGCTTGAACAGCACCACCACGCCGACGATGATGACCGCGTAGATGATCAGGTAGCGGCCGCTGCGCGCGAGGATGCGGCCCACCACGCCCTGGTAGCTGGTGGACGCGCGCGCGAAGGTACGGTTGAACCAGCCGAAGAAACCCTTCTTCTCGTGGTGGTGGCCAGCCTCGACCGGCTTGAGCAGCGTCGCGCACAACGCCGGCGTCAGCGTCAGCGCGAGCAGCGCCGAGAACGCCATCGATGCGATCAGCGACAGCGAGAACTGGCGGTAGATGTTGCCGACCGAGCCCGAGAAGAACGCCATCGGGATGAACACCGCGGTCAGCACCAGCGTGATGCCGACGATGGCGCCCGTGATCTGGCCCATGGCCTTGCGCGTGGCCTGGCGTGGCGAGAGTCCTTCCTCGCTCATGATGCGTTCGACGTTTTCCACCACGACGATCGCATCATCCACCAGGATACCGATCGCCAGCACCATGCCGAACATGGTCAGCACGTTGATGGAGAAGCCGAACGCCAGCAGCGCGCCGAAGGTTCCCAGCAGCGCGATCGGCACCACCAGCGTCGGGATCAGCGTGGCACGGAAGTTCTGCAGGAACAGGTACATCACCAGGAACACCAGCACCACGGCTTCGAGCAGGGTCTTGATCACTTCCTCGATCGAGATCTTGACGAAGGCCGAGGTGTCGTAAGGCACGCTGTACTGGTAGTCCGCCGGGAAGTACTTGGACAGCTCTTCCATCTTGGCGCGTACCGCGGTTGCCGTGGCCAGCGCGTTGCCGGTCGGAGCCAGCTTGATGGCGATGGCCGCCGACGGCTTGCCGTTGGTGCGGGCGAGCGTCGAGTAGTCGGCGCCGCCGAGTTCCACGCGGCCCACGTCCTTGATGCGGACCGAGGAACCATCCGGATTCGTGCGCAGCAGGATGTTGCCGAACTGCTCAGGCGTGGTCAGGCGGCTTTCCGTGGTGACGGTGGCGTTCAGCTCCGTGCCCTTGGGCGACGGCGTGCCGCCGAGCTCGCCGACGGCGACCTGGATGTTCTGTTCCTGCACCGCGGCGGTGACGTCAAGCGGCGTCAGGTTGAAACCGGTCAGCTTGGACGGGTCCAGCCACACGCGCATGGCGTATTCCGTGCCGAACAGGTCGGCCTGGCCCACGCCCGGCACGCGGCGGATCGAGTCGATCACCTGCGACGAGACGTAGTTGCCCAGCTGGATCGCATCGGCAGCGCCCGACTTGGACGACACCGTCAGGAACATCATGTAGTTGTTGCCCGCCTTGTCGACGCGCACGCCCTGCTGGCGCACTTCCGCCGGCAGGCGCGCCTCGACGCGCTTGAGGCGGTTCTGCACTTCGACCGAGTTCAGGTCGACGTTCGATCCCGGCGCGAACGCGATGGTGATCGATGCCAGGCCCGACGACTCGCTGGTCGACTGGTAGTACAGCAGGTTGGGCGCGCCGTTGAGCTCCTGCTCGATCACCGAGGTGACGGAGTCCTCGAGCGTCCTGGCGGACGCGCCCGGATAGGTGGCGGTGACCGAGATCGTCGGGGGGGCGATATTCGGGTACTGCGCGATCGGCAACTGCGCGATCGACAGCAGACCGCCCAGCACGATGATCAGCGCGAGCACCCACGCGAACACCGGCCGGTCGATGAAAAACTTGGCCATAAAACTGGCTCCCTCTGTCTGATGCGCTGGGTTTAGCCTTGCTTGGCGTCGGACTTGGCGTCAGCCTGGGCTTCCGCCTTGGCGCCGGCCTTGTTGTCCGATGCCGGTTGCGAATCCGAAGCCTGCGTGGATGCCGGCTTGGCTGCGCCATCCTGCTGGAACGGCACGGCCTTGGCCGGCGCGCCGACCTTGACCTTCTGCAGGCCTTCGACAATCACCTTCTCGCCGCCCTTGAGGCCTTCGGTCACGACCCAGCGGTCGCCGATCGCCTGTGGCGCCTTGACCGGCACCGCGGCCACCTTGCCGTCGTTGCCCACCACCAGCACGCTGGCGCCCTGGGCATTGCGGATCAGCGCGCGCTGCGGCACGGTCATGGCGTTCTCGTCCACGCCCTGCTCGATCTTCACGCGCACGAAGGTGCCGGACAGCAGTTCGCGCTTCGGGTTGGAGAACTGCGCGCGCAGGGTGATGGCGCCCGTGGTCGGGTCCACGGTCATGTCCGAGAACAGCAGCTTGCCGGTCTGTTCGTACTCGCGGCCATCCTCGACATACAGGTGCACCTTGGCGCCGCCGTTCAGGCCCTTGACCGCGCCGGACTCGATGGCGCGGCGCAGGCGCGTGACTTCGGCGGCCGGCTGGGTGAACGTCACCCAGATCGGGTCCACCTGCTCGACCAGGGCCAGCTTGGTGGCTTCGCCCTTGCCGACCAGCGCGCCCTCGGTCACCAGGGCACGGCCCGCGCGGCCGCCGATCGGGGCGGTCACGGTGGTGTAGCCGAGGTTGATCTGCGCGGTGGTCACGGCGGCCTTGGCCGCGGCGATGTCAGCGTTGGCCTGGCCGGCCGCAGCCACGGCTTCGTCATATTCCTGCTTGCTGACGGCATTGACGGCCACCAGCGGCTTGTAGCGCTCGGCCTTCTGGCGCGCCGACACGGCGTTGGCCTCGGCCCGCTCGAGCTGGGCCTTGGCCGACGCAAGCTGCGCCTGGTACGGGGCAGGATCAATGCGGAACATGACCTGGCCAGCCTTTACCTCGCCGCCTTCGGTGTAGTTGCGCGACAGCACGATGCCCTCCACGCGCGCACGCACTTCGGCGGTACGTACGCCTTCCAGGCGGCCCGGCAATTCATTGACGATGGCGACGGACGACGGCGTCACGGTGACAACGCCCACTTCCGGCGGGGGCATGGCGCCGCCCTGGGGCTTCTTCTCGCCACAGGCGGTCAGCGCCAGCGCCGACAACGCGGCAACGGCAACGCAATGGATACGTTGGGACTTCCTCATCGATAACCCCATGATGAAATTTGAGATCTGCCGCGCCGGCCCGGCCCTGCCCGTGATCGGGGCAACCGGGGCGCGATGCGGTCCGCTGCGTGCCCGGCAGCGGAGAAAGCGTGATGCTAGCCAAACGGAACGTCACAACAACGACAAAGCGACGAACGCGGCCTTTTCTTTGACAAATGGTTCTGATGACCGACCGGTCAGCAAGAGTGGTGGCGCGTCTTTGCGCACAGACCAGCGGCTGGCCGAATGCCGGGCAAGCGGGTATTATATATACATTCAAGCATGTATGTTAATCCTGTACGGTAAAGCGGGGCTTTAGGCGCTTCGCTTGCGCTTTTTGGCTGAGTGTGTGCAACCAAATCGGTTTTCAGGCGTTGAATCCATGCGCAATGGGTCTGGACGCGTTAGGATGCGCGCCGGTCGTCGCGGCCGGTTGCCGCGCGCCGGATTCCGCAAGTGACGGTAACAACCCGCCGGTGCAAGGGCACCAGCACACGTGACTGCGACAGCAGCCACGTCAGGGGAGCAAAACGGACCGGTCCCCAAGGCCGGCACCAGAGATAGAAATGGCCAGACGTACCAAGGAAGAGGCGCTTGAAACGCGCCACCGGATTCTCGACGCGGCCGAAACCGTGTTCCACGCGCGCGGTGTCGCGCGCCCGTCGCTCGCGGACATCGCCGAGGCGGCAGGTGTCACGCGCGGCGCGATCTACTGGCACTTCAAGAACAAGAGCGACGTGTTCGCCGCCATGTGCGACCGCGTGAACCTGCCGGTGGAAGCCCTTTGCGATCCCGAGCGCATCGCGCGCCAGGAAGATCCGCTCGGCGGCATCCGCGACATTTGCGCCTTTGTCTTTCGCCAGACCGTGGTCAACCCGCGCTGGCGGCGCGTGTTCGAGATCATCTTCCACAAGTGCGAGATGGTGCAGGACAACGGCGCCATCTTCGAGCGCCAGCGCCAGTCGCACCAGGAAGGCATGGTGAAGATCCGCGAGCACCTGCGCCTGGCGGTGGAGCGCGGCCAGCTGCCAGCCGACCTGGACCTGGACCTTGCGGTGAACGCCTTCCATGCCGGCATCGGCGGCGTGCTGGCGCACTGGCTGTTCTCGCCGCAGGACTTTGACCTGGACGCCAATGCCGAGCGCCTGGCGGACGTCTTTATCGATACCCTCAAATATTCCACGGCCCTGCGCCTGGGCTATGTTCCGCGCCCGATGGCCGAACTGGACCAGGAACTGTCCACACTGTGCGAAAAAGCTGGGAAGAACGGCGACTGCGCCTCCCTGGCGACCTGACCGGAGTCAGCCGCGCATGGCCTCGCGCCAGCGCGTCAGGAAGGCACGCTTGCGCAGGGTATCCTGCGCCGCGAGCAGGCCGGGGCCGACGCTGATCGGCCTGAGCGCGTAGCCCAGCCGCTCCGACAGCGCCGCCGCCGTATGCGGACTGTCGGTATCGGTGCGCACCGTGTAGAGCTGCGAGGCGGAGTTGCCCAGCACCGTCTGCCCTTCGCGCGAGAGCAGGAAATCCAGCCACAGCCGCGCCGCATTGGGCCGCGGCGCGCGCCGGGCAATGAAGGCCACGCGCGACATCACCAGCGTGTAGTCGCGCGGTGCAATGACGTCGATGCCGGCGCCGCGCTCCATCAGCGACAGCGCATACGAGCCAAGCAGGTTGTAGCCGAGCACATATTCGCCACTGGCGATGCGCTCGATCATGTCCGCCGTCGACGTCGACAGCCGCGCATGCGCGCGCCCCAGCGCCTGCGCCAGGTACCAGAATTCGCTGCCCATGCGGGCATCCTGCTGCGCCAGCAGGTAGCCCACGCCGGAGCGCTCCACATCGTACGTAACCACCTTGCCGCGCCAGCGCGGCGCGTGCTCCTGCAGCAGGCGCGCCAGGCCGCTGCGGCTGCCCGGCGGCCTGGTGCCGGCGAAGTGGCCGCGGTTGTAGACGATCACCGCGGGCTCGAAGGTCGTGCCCCAGGCCTCGTCGCGCCATACCGCCCAGGCCGGCAGGCCGCTGCGCTCGGGCGATTGGTAGCGCTGCGCGTAGCCGTCATTGACCAGCTTGATCTGCAGGTCCATGGCCGTGCTCCACAGCACATCGGCACAGGCGGCGTCCCGGGCCGGCTGCGCCTTGCCGAGCGCCGCGCTCTCCGCCAGGAAGCGCTCATGCAGCTCGATCGTGTTCAGGTCTTCGTAGCGCACGCGGATGCCCGGGTAACGCGCCTCGAACGCCCGGATCAGCGGCTGCGCCGCGTCGAGATCGGTCGAGGCATAGACATGGACCGCGCCCTCGCGCATCGCGCGCGAGACGGTGACTTCGTATTCCGACGGATAGCTGGCCGGCGGCGCGGGCATTGCGTCCTGCGCCAGCGTCCCGCCCGCGAACGGGGCCAGCGCGGCACCGGCCAGCAGCCGGCGGCGCAGGGTCGAGGCCGGGTCTTGCGCAGCGATGGGTTCGGATGGCGGTGTCAGGCGCTGGGACACGATGGTGCGGAGCGGCAAGAGGGAACAACGGTGGACTGGCGACGCTGCGTGCGCCAGTAACGGCAGGGCGGGGGTATTATAGGCGCCCGCGGGCTGTAGACCGCATCGACAGAACCAGCAGGAGGAGAACCAGCATGCGCATTCTGCTGGTGGAAGATGAAGTGGAGCTGGCGCGCTGGGTGGCCCGCGCGCTCGAGCAGGGCGGCTTCGTGATCGAGCACGTGACCGACGGCCTTCAGGCCGAGGCACGGCTGGTCGCCGAGGAGTACGACGTGGTCGTGCTCGACCTGCGCCTGCCCGGCAAGGACGGCCTGGCCGTGCTCAAGGCCATGCGCGCGCGCGACGACCGCACCCCGGTGCTGATCCTCACCGCGCAGGACACGCTCGACGAACGCGTGCGCGGCCTGAACCTGGGCGCCGACGACTACCTGCCCAAGCCCTTCGCCATTGCCGAACTCGAAGCGCGCATCCTGGCGCTGATCCGCCGCAGCCGCGGCCGCGCGCATCCGCGCCTGCAGTGCGGCACGCTGGTGTTCGACGGCGAAAGCCGCGGCTTTACGCTCGACGGCCAGCCGCTGGCGCTGACGCCGCGCGAATCGACGCTGCTCGGCGCGCTGCTCGCGCGCAGCGGCCAGCCGCTGACCAAGGCCCAGCTGCTCGACAAGGTGTTCTCGCTCGACGCCGACGTCAGCCCCGACGCCATCGAGGTGCTGGTCTACCGCCTGCGCAAGAAGCTGGCCGGGCACGGCGTCACCATCGTCACGCTGCGCGGCTTCGGCTACCTGCTCGAGCCCGAGACACCGGCCGCCTGATATGTGGCCCCGCAAGCTGCGCCTGCGCGCGCGGCACCCGATCCTGCTGTGGCGGCGCGGCAGCCTGCGCCGCCAGCTGCTCCTGCTGCTGGTGCCGGCGCTGGCGGCCATGATGGCGATCGACACCTGGCTCACCTACGGCACGCTGCGCGATGCCGCCAACACGGCCTACGACCGCTCGCTGTACGGCTCGATCCGCGCCATCGACAACGCCATCGGCATGGCTGGCGACAGCGTCCAGATCACGCTGCCCGACGCCGCCATGGAAATGTTCGAGACGGCGGCGCAGACCCACGTGTACTACCGCGTCTCGCTCGAACGCGCCGGGACGATCGAGACCGTCACCGGCTACGACGACCTGCCGCTGCCCGGCGGCGCACTCGCCAGCAACCAGCCGCGCTTCTACGACGATGACGACTACCGCGGCGATGCGGTGCGCATCGCCGCCATGGCACGCCCCGTGTACCGGCCCGACGCGCACATGCGCGTCATCATCCAGGTCGCCGAGAGCGCCGAGCCGCGCACCGCGCTGATCGGCAAGGTCTGGCGCAGCGCGCTCGCGCGAGATCTGCTGCTGATCGTGCTGAGCGCGGCAATCCTGGTCGGCGGCGTGACCTATGTGTTGCGCCCGCTGGGACGGGTCCGCGACGACGTCGAAGCGCGCTCGTCCGATGACCTCACGCCGCTCGCGTTCGACAATGTGCCCATTGAAGTGAGCCCGCTCGTCGATGCCGTGAACCTGCACGTCGCGCGCTCCGAAGCCATGGCGCAGGCGCAGGCGCAGTTCATCGCCGACGCGGCGCACCAGTTGCGCACGCCGCTGGCCATTTTGAAGACGCAAGCCGAATTCGCGCAGCGACAGCTTTGCGCGGGCGACGCAGATCCTGCCTCGCGCCAGGCCGCCGGCGAAGCGGTCGGCGGCATCGTCACGCAACTGGAGCAGGCCGCCCGGCTGACCAACCAGCTGCTCGCGCTGGCGCGGGTACGGCAGCACCACGGCGAAGCCGTCGCGCAGGCGGTCGATGCCGTCGATATCTTCGATGCCGTCACCGTGGCCGAACAGGTCGCGCTGGACTACCTGCCGCTGGCGCGCGGCAAGCAGCAGGACTTCGGCTGGGAGCCGACGCCGGGCCTGAAGCTGCCCGTGCGCGCCGATGCGGCGCTGTTGCGCGAGGCACTGGCTAACCTTGTCCACAACGCCATCCAGTATTCGCCGCGCGGCAGCCGCATCACGCTGTCGGCACGGCGCATCGACCAGACGGCGTGCCTGATGGTCGAGGACGACGGGCCGGGTATTCCCGCCAGCGAGCGCGAAAAGGTGTTCGCGCGCTTCTACCGGCGCGTGGGCAACACCGAACCGGGCTCCGGACTCGGGCTGGCGATCTCGCGCGAAATGGCCGCGCGGTTTGGCGGAACCGTGGAGCTGGCAGAAGGATCGCAAGGGCAGGGGGTCAGGGCACTGCTGAAGCTGCCGGTCAGCGAACAGGGCCTTTGACGGGCCCCTGTCCGCAACCGTATTCCCCATCAGCCGAACAGCTCTTCCGCCACCGTGGGATGCAGTTGCAGCGTAGTCTCCAGGTGAGATTCGCGCACCCCGAGCCGCAGCGCCACCGCCATCGCCTGCACGATCTCCGGTGCCGCGTTGTCCATCAGGTGCACGCCCAGCACGCGCCCGGTACGCGCGTTCAGCACAAGCTTGAACACTGATTGCAGCGCATTGCCGCCGAAGCGGCTTTCGAGCGAGACAAAGCGCTTGACCACGGTGCGGATGCGCTCGGGCTTGCCGGCCTCTTCGACGGCCTGGGCCTCGGTCAGCCCGACCGCGCCGATGGCCGGTTCGCAGAACACGGCGGTCGGCACGAAATCGAAGTCCGAGCGTTCGCCGCGGCGGCCGAACAGCCGGTCCGCGAGCCAGCGGCCCTGCGAGGTTGCGACTGGTGTCAGGTGCAGGCCTTCGATCGCGTCGCCGATCGCATAGATCGAGCGCACCGAGCTGCGGAACTGCCGGTCCACCTTGATGCCGCCCTTGTCGCCGAGCTTCACGCCTAGCGCATCGAGCCCGAGCCCGTCCACGTTCGACACGCGCCCGACCGCTACCAGCGCCGCCTGCGCGCGCACGGATTCGGTCTGCCCCGGCTTGTTGCGGGGGCGATAGCAAACCTCCAGCGCGCCGTTGGCCTGGCTGATCAGGTTGACGGTGGCATTCAGGTGCAGCCGCACGCCCTTGGCTTCGAGCGCGCCCGCAAGCGCCTCGGCGATCTCCGCGTCGAAATGCGGCAGCAGCCTGTCGCCGGCAACGATCAGGTCCACCTTGACGCCGTAGCGCGACAGGATCGATGCCTGCTCCACGCCGATGTAGCCGCCGCCGATCACGGCGATCGATCCCGGCACGGTCTGCCACGTGAACACATCGTCCGAATTGCTCGCAAGTTCGCCGCCGGGAATGTCGAGCGCTTTGGGTCGGGCGCCCGTGGCGATCAGGATGCGCTTGGCGCGGATGACTTCATCGCCCACGCGCACTTCATCGGGCGCCGTGACGGTGGCATCGCCGCGGATGATGTCGACGCCCGCTTCGAGCAGGCGCTGTGCGTAGGCCACGTTCAGCCGCGCCACTTCCGCATTGACGCGCACGATGGCATCGCGCCAGTCCTCGTGGCCACCCGTGTGAGACAGGCAGCCGGACAGGATCGCGGCCCAGCCCGCGCCGTACGACAGCATCTTCTTGGGCACGCAGCCCCGGTTGACGCAGGTGCCGCCGATTTCATCGCGCTCGATCAGCACGACGCTGGCTCCATGCGACGCCGCGCGCCGCGCGCACGCGACGCCGGCCGAGCCGCCGCCGATCACGACGAAGTCGGCCTTGCGCGAACGCGCGGGCTTGCCGCTCTTGCCGCGCGCACGCGGCACGCGTTCCACCGCCGGCTCGGCACTGACTTGACGGGCCCGCCTTGGTCCGTTGTCGGACGTGGCGGTTGTTGTCTGGCGCTTGCTCATCCATGCCTCCTGTCGCGGCACGCGGCCGCATCGACAAACGATCGGACCGGCACCAGCAACGCGCTAGGCGCCGGACTTCAGTTCCGTATTCAGGATCGACGGCCACTCGCGCAGGAAAGTTTCCCCATCGCGGCGGCCCAGGTCATAGGCGTGCGTCATCGCGTCGGGCCGGGTGTAGTCCCAGCTCGAGATCGGCACGCGTTGCGAAGGCTGCAGGTACAGGCGGCGCTGGCCGCCGCTTTGCATCACGAAACGGCGCGGGCGCGGATACAGCCGCGTCACCAGCACCAGCACATTGCCCGGCGTGGCGTCGAGCGCGTCTACGGGCACGTTATCCACCAGGCCGCCATCGAGCACCGCGCGCCCTTCACGGCGCAGCACCGGCGTGAAGGGCGGCGTGGAGGCCGACTGCAGCAGCAGGTCGGCAAGCTGCTCGGGCGAGCCACAGTCCTGCGCGCGCACGAACTCCGGGCGGAAGCCAAGCTTGCGCCCGAGCCGCGGATGCAGCGTCTTGAGCACGTGCTTGTCGATGTTGTACGCCAGCAGCCCCGCCGCCACGGCCAGGCGCGGCCCGCTCCAGCGCGGGATATGCGCGACGCCGATGCGGATCTCCGGTGCCTGCTGCAAGTGCGCGAGTCGCCCGTCTGCAAAGATCGAAAGCAATGCCGTGCGGTAGATGCCGTAGTGCGGGAACACCCGCTCGCTGCGCAGCAGGTTGCCCCAGTAGGCGTTGCGCTTGTTGTTCGACAGCACCTGGCGGTAGTACGCCATGGTCTGTTGCGAGTCATGCGCATAGACCATGCAGGCCGTGGCCGCGCCCGCGGAAATGCCGGCGATCACGCGCGGGCGCAGCTTCAGTTCCGGCGCCACCGTGTCCCACCAGCCCGCCTGCCACCAGCAGCGGTTGCCGCCGCCGGCGAAGACGATCTGGTCAAAGGGGGTCGTGGTGCCGGTAGTCATGCCGCGATCTGCGAGTCGTTTGCGGGCCCGGCGTCAGAGCAGGGCATAGGTGGTGGTAGCCTGCACGGCCAGCTTGCCATCGGTGCCAGTCAGCTCGATCTCGCCGAACACCACGGTCTTGCCAAGGCGCAGCACGTTGGCGCGCACGAGCACATCGCCGTCGATCACGGGGCGCATGAAGTTGGTATTCAGGGTGACGGTGGTCATCGGCCGGAACGCGCCCAGCGCGCTGGCCACGGCGACGATCATCGCGGTGTCGGCGGCCGACATCAGCACCTGGCCGCACACCACGCCGCCCGCATGGCGGAACATTTCCTGGAATGGCAGCCGCAGCGTGATGCCGGCGTCATCGACGGCTTCGGCACGCAGCCCGAGCTGGCGCACCCAGGGCGCGAGCACGCGCTCCAGCGTGGCATCGATCTCGGCAAGGGTCAGGCGGCGTTCGGCGGATTCGGACATGGCGATCCTGGTCTTGTTGTCCCGCTGGGATGTCGCCCGGTAGCCGCCCGGAAAGCGGGCTGGCCGCTACTCCGTCTCCTCCGGCGCGACGCGATGTTTGAGCCAATGATACAGGGGGCCGGTGGCCAGCACCACGAAGGCCATCCGGATCACATGGAAGGCGGTCACGAGCGGCACGCCAAGCTCCAGCACCTTGGCCGTAATGCACATCTCGGCAATGCCGCCCGGCGTGGTGCCCAGGATCATCGTGGCCGGATGCGCGCCGGACAGGATCGAGATCACCCAGCCGAGCAGCGCCGACACCAGCAGCGCCGCCACCGTGTACAGCGCCACGCCCGACAGAAAACGCGGCGCGGTATGCAGGAAGTCGCGCGAGAAACGCGCGCCCAGCGACACGCCGATCAGCAACTGGCCGGCGCGGCTCATCCACGTCGGGATGGCCGACAGCTCGACGCCCGAAGCGGTCAGCACCGCCGCGGCCAGCAGCGTGCCGATCACGAACGGATTCGGCATATTGAGCCGGCGCACCAGCAGCGCCACGCCAAGCGTGATGGCGATCAGCGCCAGCAGACCCGGCGCGCTCACCGTGCGCGGCCCCGGGATGTACGGATCGAGGCCATGGATGCCGCCGTACTGGAAGATCGCCGGCACCGCCACCACCACCATCAGCACGCGCAGGGAATGCGCCGCCGCGACCTGGTCGATGCGCGCGCCGTTGCGCTCGGCCAGGTTGGCCATCTCCGAAGCGCCGCCGATGGCCGTCGAGAAAAATGCGGTCTTGAACGCGACGCCCGTGGTCCGGCGCAGCAGCAGCGCGCCGCCCGCGCCCAATGCCAGCGCGAACAGGGAGCCCGCGATGATGTAGGGCAGAAATTCGAGCAGCCGGGCCACCACGTCCGGCGTGAAATACAGACCCAGCGATGCCCCAATCACCCATTGTCCGGCGTTGCGCGCTTGATTCGGCGCGCGCAGGTCAGCGCCGGCCATGCGCGCGCTCGCGACGGACAGCAACGGCCCGATCATCCACGGCAGCGGTGTGCGCAGCACGGTGCAGAGCAGGGCGGCAGCCAGGCCGAGCAGCAGCGTCAGCACGAACGGCAGCCAGCGATGGGAGGAAAGACTCATGATGCAGCGGCCTGGCAGGGGGAGCCGGCGCCTTGTTGTTGTGGATGCAAGAATGCATGAAGCCCGGCGCGCATGCACCGGGCTTCGTTCATCTTATGACACGGGGCGCATGATCACGCCGCATTGTCCGCCTGCTCGTGCGCGGTCGGACGATTGGCATGCCAGCGCAGCAGGCGCGGGATCACCACCACGGCCACGGTCATGGCCAGGATGGTGGCCGAGATCGGCTGCTTCACGAACAGGCTCCAGTCGCCCTGGCCGATCGACAGCGCATTGCGCAGCTGCTTTTCGGCAATCGGTCCGAGGATCAGGCCGACGATGACCGGCGCGGTCGGGAAGTCGAAGCGGCGCATCACCATGCCCAGCAAGCCGACCACGAACAGCAGCAGCAGGTCGAACCAGGACTGGCGGATGCCGTAGGCCCCGAGTCCGGCGAAGATCAGGATGCCGCCGTACAGCAGCGGCGTCGGCACGCGCAGCATGCGTACCCACAGGCCGATCGCCGGCAGGTTCAGCACCAGCAGCATCACGTTGCCGATGTACAGCGATGCCAGCAGGCCCCACACCAGGTCGCCCGAGGTCTGGAACAGCATCGGGCCCGGCTGCAGGTTGTAGTTCTGGAACGCCGCCAGCAGGATCGCCGTGGTGTTCGAGGTCGGGATGCCGAGCGTCAGCAGCGGGGCCAGCGTGGCGGTCACGGCGGCGTTGTTGGCAGCCTCCGGGCCGGCCACGCCTTCGATCGCGCCGACCTTGCCGAACTCTTCCTTGTGGTTCGACAGCTTCTTCTCGGTGGCGTAGGAGAGGAACGTCGGGATCTCGGCGCCGCCGGCCGGGATCAGGCCGAACGGGAAGCCGATGATGGTGCCGCGGATCCATGCCGGGACCGAGCGCTTCCAGTCCGACTTGTTCATGTGGACCGAGCTCAGCTTGTTGAAGGTGCCCTCCGGCTGCGGGAAGAACGCGTTGAACAGCGCCTCGCCCACGGCGAACAGGCCCACGGCCACCACCACGATGTCGACGCCGTCGTACAGCTCCTGCACGTTCATCGAATAGCGGGTCTGGCCCGACAGCGAATCCATGCCGATCAGGCCGATGCCCAGGCCAAGGAACAGGCTGGTCATGCCGCGCAGCAGCGACGAGCCCAGCACGGCCGAGACCGTGGTGAACGCGAGCAGCATGATCATGAAATATTCGCCCGGGCCGAACTCCAGCGCGACGTCCGCCGCCACCGGCGCGAACATCGACAGCAGCACGGTGGCGATGGTGCCGGCCACGAACGAGCCGATCGCAGCCGTCGCCAGCGCCGGGCCGGCACGACCGTTCTTGGCCATCAGGTTGCCTTCCATGGCCGTGACCATGGTAGACGACTCGCCCGGCGTGTTCATCAGGATCGAGGTGGTCGAGCCGCCGTACATCGCGCCGTAGTAGATGCCGGCGAACATGATCAGCGCAGCGGTGGGTTCGACCTTGGCCGTCAGCGGCAGCAGCATCGCCACTGTCAGCGCAGGCCCGATGCCGGGCAGCACGCCAATGGCGGTGCCGAGAAAGCAGCCCACCAGGGCCCACATCAGGTTGATTGGCGTGATGGCGACGGCAAAGCCGTGCATCAGCTGGTTCAGGGTATCCATTCGTGACTCCTTGCTGAACGGGCGGGCTCAGAAGCCGGCGATGGGAAGCAGCGGCAGGTTGATGCCGAGCAGGAATTCAAACAACGCCCACATCGGCACCGTGATGCACAGGCCGATGATCGCGTCGCGCACGATGCGGCGGCTGCCGTAGCCGCGCGCCACGCAGATCATCAGCAGCGTGGACGACAGCACGAAGCCGAGCGTGCCGATCAGCGCCATATTCAGCACCAGGCCCGCCGACACCCACAGGAAGCCCTGGAAGTTGTGCGGGGCGCTGGGCAGTTCGGCGTCTTCTTCGGGCATGTTGCGGAAGCCGCCGCGCACGCCCTGCCAGGTCAGCAGCGCGCCGCACACGGCCAGGCCGATCGCCACCAGCGTGGGCACGAAGCGCGGCGACAGGCCGGCATAGCCTTCTTCGCCCGAGATGCCCGACAGGCCGAGGAAGAAGAACAGCGAGATCGCCAGCACGGCAACGCCGATGGCGAGATGGGAGGGTTTCATGGAGACTCCTTGGGCCTTTGTCGCCAGCACAGGGGCGCTGGCGTCCGCGACGCTGGCTTTCTGAATCCTGCGCGGCCGCAGGGCCCGGCGACATGTAGTTTTGGTTTGGCTATCGCAGGTGGCAGACACCGGGCCCCGCGCCGTTTTCCCGGCTACCGTCTATTGCGGCAGCTTCGGCAGGCACGACAGGTAACACTTCAGCACTGCTCGGATCCGCGGGGCCGCGGATCCGTACTGCAAGGCGCTCGCGCGCCTCTGTTCTTACTTGGCTACGCCCAGTTCGCGCAGCGTGCCGCCCAGGCGGGCCGATTCGCTGTCGACGAACTTGCCGAACTCATCGCCGGTCAGCAGGAACGGCGTCCAGTCATTCTTCTGCAGCGTTTCCTTCCAGGCCTTGCTCTCGGTCGCCTTCACCACGGCGTCGATCATGGCCTTGCGCTGCTCGGGCGTGGTGCCGGGCGCGCCGTAGACGCCGCGCCAGTTGTAGATCTCGACGTTCACGCCCTGCTCCTTGAGCGTCGGGATGTCGGCGGTGCGGTCCTTGGAGGTCACCGCCAGCGCGCGCATCTTGCCGCTCTTGATGAACGGCAGGAATTCCGACACGCCGGCAATGCCGACGGTCACGTGGCCGCCGAGGATCGAGGCCGACGCTTCACCGCCGCCCTGGAACGGCACGTAGTTGATCTTCTTCGGGTCCACGCCGACGTCCTTGGCGATCAGGCCGGCCAGGATGTGGTCGATCGAACCCTTCGAACCGCCGCCCCAGCTCACGCTGCCGGGGTTGGCCTTGAGCTGCGTGGTCAGGTCCTTGATCGACTTGATCGGCGAGCTGGCCGGCACGGTGATGACCATGGTGTCGGCGAACAGGCGCGCGATCGGCGTGGCGTTCTTGAGCGTGACCGGCGGATGGTTGGTCTCGATGGCACCGACCATCACCGCGCCGACGACCATCAGCGCATTCGGGTTGCCCTTGTCGGTGTTGACGAACTGGGTCAGGCCGATGGTGCCGCCCGCGCCGCCCTTGTTGTCATAGGTGGCCGTCTTGGTCACGCCCGAGGCGATCATCGCGGCGCCCAGGCCGCGGCCGGTCTGGTCATAGCCGCCGCCCGGGTTGGCGCCGATCATGAACTTGACGGTGTCCATGGCATAGGCAGGCGCGGCAACGGCGGTGGCCGCAACCACGGCCGAGGCCATGACGATGTGGGCGAAACGGTGAATCGAGCGGCGCATAACGGTCTCCTTGTGGTATTGCCGTATCTTCGGCTGGCCGTCATGGCGTCGCGTCGGGACCCGGGAGACACGGGCGCATACCGTCACGAAGGAACCGGTAGGTCGCTGTCTCCTGTCCGTTGCACGCCTTGCATGCCGGCATTGTTATGGGCTTCTGTGTGACCCGCTGGTGGGTCATGTGCCGGATTCTAGGCGTTGAAAACTGTCAAAAGGCTGTCAGATTGACAGCTCTTGCATCGGGGTTTACGTGGATAGGCGGGTGATTCAGCGCGCAGCAGGCGCGGATGCGGCGACCGGCATGGCCTTGCCCACTACGGCGTCGCGGCACGGATCGCCGCGTTCCACGGGCGCCACGGTCACGACGCGGTCGAAGCCCGCCGGGTTGCCCTGGCCGTGCTCCAGATAGCCCACGCTGACCGCCTTGCCGGCATCCGCTCCCAGCCAGCGCGGCACGCCGATATCGTTGCGCACATGGCCATTGCCCGCGATCAGCACCGCGCCGCGCGCCGCGTAGGGACGCAGTGTGGCCGCCATCACGGCATCGCGCGCGGCCTGCGCGTCGAGCATGCCGGGCAGCATGGCCTTGGGAAAATTGCCGCAGTGGCCTTCGTCGAGCACCGCGGTCTGCGCTGCCACCAGGTCCGGCGGCAGCGTGCCTGCCAGGCCCAGCCGGGCACGCTCCTGCGGCGTGAACAGGCCGTCAAGGCCGCCGCGCACTATCTTCGCCGCGTCGGCGCGCGACAGGTTCGCGGCCAGCAGCGGCAGGTCGTACGCCAGCGCCAGCGCCACCACTGGCCGGTACAGCGGCCATTGCCAGCCGCCACCGCCGGCCTGCGCGATCAGGTAGTCGGCGTCGTCCGCTCGTTCGCGGCGCGCGCGGTCGATATCGGCCTGGCGTTCGCGGTCGAATTGTTCCATGGCAATGGCGGGGCGCCAGCCTTGCTCGATGGCGTGGGTCAGCGCGGCGAGGCGCTGTTGCTGGCCGGCGGGGTTATCGTGGACTTCTCCCAGCAGCACGTAGGACTTGCCGGCAAAGTCGGCATTGACTTCCGCGGGAGACGGTCCCTGGGTTGCGCAGCCGGCCGTCAGCACGGTCAGGGCCGCCGCCAGCATGCCGGCCATATGCAACCGGATTGACATCATGCGGTGTTCCTCCCTTATCTCAATGCGGCCGCCAATGGCGAGATTCTCGCCCACCTTGGCCAGGTTGCCGTCGGACAGATCCTTCAGCGCCGTGCCCGCGATCCAGGTTGCCGCCAACGCAATGCCGCCGGCCGGCCAGCTATAGCTCGGTGTAAGTCCCCGCTCGGCACCTTCCTTGCGGCTGGTCAATCCGGGCGTTCCGTCCGGCAGATAACTTGCCTCGGACTCGCTCAATTGCAGGCCAATACCGGCCCTCCACCGCCACCATGGAAAACCCCGGCTACCTACTCTACCGCAGCATCATCGACGACGACGGCGATCAATATGCCCCGGTGACACTGACGCCAGCGGAAGATCAGCGTGAAAAGATCGTCCTGGCCAAACCTTACGTGATTCCCGTCCTCTTTTTGCCCGGCATCATGGGCACCAATCTCAGGAAAAAGGAAGGGAAGGATATCGCCTGGCGTCCGCCAAACACGGACCTGCGCGGCGCGGCAGATGCCATTTGCCAACTCTTCAGCTATCTGTTCAAGAATGCGAAGGACCGCGCCCACGACCTGGCAACCGCCACGGTGGAGGTCGATCCCAGCGGGCCGATCGACGCCGGCCTGAGCGGGTTGCCCAGAAACGTGCTCGTTGCGCGCGGCTGGGGAGCATTGATGCGTTCCTCCTACCACCGGTTCATGGGCGATTTGCAGCACCTCCTGAACTCACTGGCGGAATACGATTTCGAGCGCTGCGTAGCGGACCTGAAGGGCTGGGCAGCCGAAGATGGCCAATCCCCGCCTTCGGACTGGGGTGCGGACCGTGGTGAGGCATTGACGCGCGAGGAAATCCTGCACGCGGCCAATTACCAGTTCGATGTCTGGGCCGGCGGCTACAACTGGCTGCAGAGCAACCGCGACTCCGGTGCGGCCATCAAGGACCTGATCGAGAACACGATCCTGCCGTACTACAACGAAGGCAAGACGGCCGTTGCCGAGGACACGCCAGACGGGGAGGGTGGCGACCACTGCCGCATCCGTCGCCGCAAGCCTGGCCGGCCGCTAGCCGAAAAGGTCATCGTGGTGACCCATTCGATGGGCGGGCTGGTGAGCCGTGCGTTGACCGAGATTCACGCGTGCGACAAGGTGCTGGGCGTCTCGCACGGCGTGCAGCCGGCCACAGGCGCGCCGGCCACATACAAGCGCATGCGCGCGGGCTTCGAGGGCATGGAGCAGGTGGTTCTAGGCCGGAATGCCGCCGAGGTCGTTGCCGTTCTGTCGCAGGCGCCGGGTGGGCTGGAGCTGTTGCCGACGGCGGACTACAACGACGGCCAGCCATGGCTAAAGGTGAGGGAGCGCAAGGGTGTCAACGAGACGCTGGCATTGCCGAAGCATCGGGATCCTTACGGCGAGATCTATTTGTCACGGGCGTGGTATGGGCTGGTGCCGGACGGGAATCTGGGGCTACTGAACCCAGCCGGCATGCATGTAGGGGCGAATCTGACCAGCTCATACATGTCCAATCGCGAGTCTCCTCGCTACACCATAAGTGAAGTCATCGATAGTGTTCGGGAGTTTCACGAAGCAATCAAAGAGCAATACAAAGTGCCCACCTACGCTTACTACGGCGCACAAGGGCAGCGAAACACTGAGAAAGAGCGTGGCGGGCTGTTCAACAGCGGCCTGCTCGCCAGCACAGATCGGTTCAGCTGGGGCGAAGTTGCATGGGAGGGGACCGGCGTCGGAGCATTCGATCCCGAGATGGGCAGGATTACCAGCGACAGTGGCAATGGCACGCTGAGGACTTCGCAGGGGCTCAGCCTGACACTCAGCAAACCAGATTGTCCGGGGGATGGCACGGTTCCTCTTCAATCCGGTGCGGCGCCGGCAAAGACAGGCATCGAAATGAGCTTTGCACATGGCCAAGACTGTCCAGGGCAACAGAACAAGCATTTCTGCTACGGCCATCAGGACAGCTATGGGGACAAACGCGCCCTTTACGCCACGATGTATGCGATCGTGAAAATCGCCCAGCAAGCCCAATGGCACAAGAAGGAGTCAGCATGAAAGAAGGATGGAGAACCCATGCCATCGGTCGGCATTTAGTCGACCTGCCTGGAGACGCGCGGACAATTGAAAGCCATGCACACAACGGGGTCAAAATCGAGGCGATGCCAGCAATTCAGACGCAGGCAAGCCTGGATCGGTTTGTCGCCAAAGAGGAGCAGGCCCTGCGGGAGGCCCGACACGTCAAGCATGGCAGCATGTTTATCGACCGCGTGCCGCATGCCAATGGAGCAGTGACGCTAATATCGTGGAACAGACCAACGGGAGACATACTATATCGCTTTGAGACGTACTTCAGGGCCGGATCAAGGACCGTAAGGTATGCGGGAAATGTCTCCCCCGACAATAAGCAGTCGGCACTGTCTGATTGCGAAAAATTGTCTCGTGAGTGGCGCGAAATCCCGCCAGGAGAATTGCCGGCAGGGATCGGTTATGTAGCCAATGATGTTGTTCTGGTGGACAAGCAACTGAACCTCGAAAGCTGGCGCATGGTGATCCACCTGGCGGGCAAGCCCGACGTTTCATTCAGGATCACTGCCTACGTACAACGCAGCGTGGAGCTAGGCCTGCGCAAGCGGGCCGGCGGGGTTCTGGCCGGGCTGCTGGGTGCGGTGGCCGGCTTTACCCAACTGCGCAATCGTGAGCGCCCGGTCGGCCCCATCGAGGCCGACGAGATTCTCGTGGCGGGCACGCAGGACGGCAAGCGGACTTACGGCTTCAAATGGGAAGCGCCGGGCAAGGCCGACTCCCTGGCTGAACCAAATCTGAATATATCGCTGCAGGTCGGCGAAAGCGCTTACCGCACCAACAAGGAGTCGTTTGCCAGCGACGAGGAGGCGCTGGAGTTATGGGACGCCGTGGTCGGCTCCATTCGGCTGCGCCCGGGGGCCGTATGAGTACAGACCAGATTCGCGCCGCCATGTGCTGCGGATAGTGGTGCGGCCCTCCTGAAAGTTGCCGGGTCCCCGCATACGCGGGGACCACGTGTCGGTTAGCACGCGCAAGTCATCGTGGTCAACGCGCCGTCATCGCTCACGCAAGCGGAAGTGGAAAACTTCGCTTCCGTCCTTCAGTGCTGCTGCACCGTCTCGGCGTGCACCTGCTCCGGCAGCCTGTTCCCGTCCGCATCGATCTGCAGCGGGCCGGTGCCCGAGAACCGGTCCAGCGCCAGGTAGATCACCGGCGTGATGAACAGCGTGATGACCTGCGAGAACAGCAGGCCGCCGACCACGGCCAGGCCCAGCGGCTGGCGCAGCTCGGCGCCCGCGCCCAGGCCCAGCGCCAGCGGCAGCGCGCCCATGACGGCGGCGAACGTGGTCATCATGATCGGCCGGAAGCGCAGCAGGCAGGCCTGGCGGATGGCCCGCGCCGGCGCCATGCCTTGCTCACGCTGCGCCGCGAGCGCGAAGTCGATCATCATGATGGCGTTCTTCTTGACGATGCCGATCAGCATCAGCACGCCGATGGTCGCGATCAGCGACAGCTCCACGTTGAACAGGAACAGCGTCAGCAGCGCGCCGATGGCGGCCGAGGGCAGGCCCGCCAGGATCGTCAGCGGATGGATGTAGCTCTCGTACAGCACGCCCAGCAGCGTATAGATGACCGCGATGGCCGCCACCAGCAGCACGATCTGCGTGGCCTGCGACGACTGGAACACGGCCGCGTCGCCACCCCAGCTCGTGAAGATGGAGGTCGGCATGGCGATCTCCTGCCGGTAGCGGTCGATCTTCGCCGAGGCCTCTCCAAGCGCCGCGCCGGGCGCCAGGTTGAACGACACCGTCACCGAAGGCAGCTGGCCCTGGTGGTTCACGGCAATCGGCCCGACCCGGCGCTCGGTCGTGGCGAACGCGGAGATCGGCACCATCTGGCCGGTCTTGCTGCGCACGTAGAGCTTGGTGAACGCGCTTTCGTCCTGGCGGTCGACGTCGGCGGCCTGCAGGATCACGTAGTAGTTGTCGATCGGCGTGTAGATCGTCGACACCTGGCGCTCACCGAAGGCCGAGTACAGCGCCGTGCGCACGTCCTGCATCTGCACGCCGAGCGCGTTGGCCTTGTCGCGGTCGATCGAAAGCTGCGCCTCCAGGCCCGATTGCTGCGAGTCGCTGGTAACGTCGCGGAAGATCGAGTCCGCGCGCATCTTTGCCATGAGCTTGTCGCTGAACTCCTGCAGCTGGCCGGCCTTCACGCTTTGCAGCGTGTACTGGTAGCGGCTCTTGCTCTGGCGTCCGCCCAGGCGCAGGTTCTGCACCGGCGAGAAATACACCGCCAGGCCCGGGATACCGGACACGTCCTTGCGCAGCGACTCCACCACCTTTGGCATCTTGGGCCGCTCGCCGAGCGGCTTCAGTTCGATGAACATGCGGCCGGTGTTGATCGCCGGCGACGGGCCGCCGCCGATCGAGACCACGATGCTCTTCACCGCCGGGTTGGCGCGCATGCGCTCGGCGGCATCGCGCAGCCGCTCGGCCATGGCGTCGAACGAGATGTCCTGCGGGCCTTCGGCGTTGACCTGGATCTGGCCGATGTCTTCCTCGGGGAAGAAGCCCTTGGGAATCTTGACGAACAGCACGGCGGTCAGCACGAAGGTCAGGCCGGCGGCCACCAGCACCACGCGCCGGTGCGCCAGGCACCAGTCCAGGCCGTGCGCGTACTTGTGCAGCGTCCACTCGAACAGGTTCTCGAACCACTGCGTCGAGCGCATGCCCAGCGTCTGCTTCTGCACCACCGCCGGCGCGTGGCCAGCGTGATCGCCATAGGCGTGCTGCGATTCATCGACCGGCACGTTCTCGGCCGACAGGAAACGCGCGCACAGCATCGGGATCAGCGTGAGCGACACCAGCGCCGACACCAGGATCGACAGCGACACCACCGCGGCGAACTCATGGAACAGCAGCCCGATCACGCCCGGCATGAAGAAGATCGGGATGAACACCGCCACCAGCGAGATCGAGATCGACAGGATGGTGAAGCCCATCTCGCGCGAACCGACCAGCGCGGCCTTGAGCGGCGGCACGCCTTCCTCGATATGGCGCACGATGTTCTCGAGCATGACGATGGCGTCGTCCACCACCAGGCCCACGGCCAGCGTGATGGCCAGCAGCGACACGTTGTCCAGGCTATAGCCGAAGGCCTTCATCAGCGCCACCGTGCCGATCAGCGAGATCGGCAGCGACACCGTGGGGATCAGCGTGGCGGCGGCGCGGCGCAGGAACAGGAAGATCACCATCACCACCAGCGCGACCGTGAGCGCCAGCGTGAACTGCACGTCGTGGATCGATTCGCGGATCGAGTTGGAGCGGTCGTTGACCACCGACACGTTGACCGAGCCCGGCATCTGGGCCAGCAGCCGGGGCAGGGCGCCCTTGATCGCATCCACCACGGCCACGGTGTTGGCGTCGGGCTGGCGCAGCACGGCCAGCACGATGGAGCGTTCGTTGTTGAGCCAGCTGCCGGTCTTGAGGGTCTCGACGCTGTCTTCCACCTCGGCCACGTCGGACAGGCGTACCAGCACGCCGTTGGGCTGGCTCGCGACGATGATGCCGCGGAACGCTTCGGCATTGGCAAGCTGCCGGTTGGCCTGGATCGTCAGCGTCTGGCGCGCGCTGTCGAGCGTGCCGACCGGCGTGTTGGCGTTGGCACGGTTCAGCGCCGTGGCCAGTTCGTCGAGCGTCAGGCCGCGAGCGGCCAGCGCGTCCGGGTGGGCGCGCACGCGCACGGCAAAGCGCTTCTGGCCGAACACCTGGACCTGCGCCACGCCGGGCAGCGTGGCCAGCGTCGGCGAGATCAGGTTGTCGCCAAAGGCATTGAGTTCAGCCAGGCTCATCGCCGGCGAGTTGATCGCCAGCAGCAGCACCGGCGCATCGGCCGGGTTGACCTTGCGGTACGACGGCGGCACCGTCATCTCGATCGGCAGCGAACGCTGGGCGCGGAACAGCGCCGCCTGCACGTCCACGGCGGCGGCATCGATGTCGCGGTCGCTGTCGAATTCGATCGTGATGCTCGAATTGCCAAGCGTGTTCGACGAGCTGATCACCGTCACGCCCGGAATCGTCGCGAACTGCTTTTCAAGCTGCGTGGCCACCGAGGCGGCCATGGTTTCGGGGCTTGCGCCCGGCAGCGTCGCCGTGACCTGGATCACCGGCGAGTTGAAGCTGGGCAGCGCGGCGATCGGGATGGTCGGGTACAGCACGATGCCGGTGACGATGACCGCGATGCACAGCAGCACCGTCATCACCGGACGGCGGATACAAAGCTCGGACAGCGTCATGACTTAGTGTCCCTGGGCGGCAGCGGGCGCGCTCGCCGGCGTGGCGGCGGGGGCGGACGCCGGCGCGGCTTCGCGCACCAGGGCGCCCGGGCGCAGGTTCTGCGTGCCTTCCACGACCACGCGCGTGCCCGGCGGCACGCCTTCGATCACGGCCGACGTGGCGGTGGTGGTCACCATCTTCACGGGCATGCGGGCGACCTTGCTGTCCGGCTGCACGACGTAGACGAAGCGGCCTTCCGGCCCCGTCACCACGGCCTGCGGCGGCACCGACAACGCATCCTTGAGTGTCTGCACCACGGCGCTGACGTTGGCATAGGTGCCGGGCCACAGGCGCTGCTCGTCATTGTCGAACTGCGCCTTGACGCGGATGGTGCCGTACTGCGGGTCGACGGTGTTGTCGATGAAGGTGATCTTGCCCGTCACCGGCGTCTTGCTGCCGTCGTTGGGCTGGGCCGTGACCTGCACGGGGCCGGAGCGCAAGGCGTCGCGCAGCGCGGCGAGCTGGCGTTCGGGCAGGCTGAAGGTCACCGCGATCGGCTGGACCTGAGCGATGGTGACCATCGGGCCGGTGCTGTTGGGCAGCACCATCGAGCCCGGGAAGACATTGATCACGCCAGTGCGCCCGCCGATGCTGGCGCGGATCGCGCCGTAGCTGACGGCGACGCGGCTGGCCTCGATCGCGGCCTGGTCGGCGCGGATGGTGGCCTCGAAGCCGTCCACCTTGGCCTGGGCCGTATCCACCGCGCTCTTGGAAATGAAGTTGCGCTCCAGCAGTTCCTTGCTGCGCGCCAGGTTGCGGCGCGCGTCGGACAGGTCGGCCTGGTCGCGCAGCAGCTGCGCCTGCGCCTTGGCCAGGTTGGCCTCGTCCATGCGCGTGTCGAGCGAGAACAGCAGGTCGCCGGGCTTGACGGTCTGGCCTTCCTTGATATGGACGGCGCGCACGGTACTCGAGACCTGTGGGCGAACCTCGACTGTGGATAACGCCGTCACGTTGCCGTTGGCCGTGAATTGCAGCGGCACGTCGCCCTGCTGCACGAGCGCGGTAGCGACCACCACCGGCGCGGGCCCCTTCGCGACGGGCCTGGGTGCCAGCCAGGCATGCCAGCCGAACCATCCCGCCCCGCCAAGCACGGCCACCGTGATCACCACGACCCACGGCGATACCCGGCCCCGGCCGGTTCCCGCGGACGCACTCCAGTTGCCGTCGACAAACCCCTTGGGCTGATCGATCCTGTCTGTCTTCATCTTGTGTGGACCCTCTAAGCCGCAGCGCGCCTCCCCGGTGACGTCCCGCCTCTTCCTGCCGTGACCGCCCAATACGGGCAGCCCGGGGACCGGGCGGGTACGTGTCGCGCAAAACCTGTAGTAGTACAGCGGTTCGCCCCGCGTAGCCAGCGCGGACTATTACAGCGCGTTACAGCGGTAACGGCGTGATCCGGGCCTGGCTTGATTGGCGACGAGGGTGGCGTGGCGGAGGCGGGGGCGACTGCTTGTATCGATAGACAAACATTATCAGAAAAGCTGCCGCCGGCCATCCCGGCGCCAGCGGTTAATGCTGTCGATCGACAATTTGCGTGGCCCATGATGCACATAAATGGCATCGCCTGCCCGGACTTCGCCGGTCCGCACCACGCTCAGGTAGACGCCGGAGTAGCCGCTCTCGACCATGTCGCGGACGGCATGGCGGTAGCCCAGCACCGCATTGAACTTGCACGAGGGCTGCCGCGGCGACGCCACACGCAGCAGCGCGGTGCCGATGCTCAGCATGTCGCCGACCCAAAGGTCGGTCTCGTCCAGGCCTTCGATGGTCAGGTTCTCCCCCATGGCGCCGAATGGCAGGCCACGGTGCGCTTCGGGTTGCGCGGCGGCGCGGCGGCGCGCGTTCCACCAGGCGTAGTGCTCGGACGGATAGGCATAGACAGCCTTGTCCGGGCCGCCATGCGCCGCCAGGTCCGCCTGCTCGTCGCCGGCCACGCCGAGCGGACGCACCTGCACGCGCAGCGGGCGGGCCAGCGTGCTGACCGGGTGCTTGCGGATGCCGGACATCACCACCGCCTCGGTGCCGGCGCGGGCGACCACCAGCGGAATGGCCTTGCCGATACTGATCGCCAGCACGCGTGCGCCGGCCAGGACTCCGTTCGGTTCGCTCACGATGCCCCCGCTGCAGGAGTTGTGGATAACTCCGTGGATAACGCAGGGAACAGGTGGTGGACAGTGCGTTGGACAACACTGTGGAAAAGCTGTGGAACGAAACCCCGCTGAAGCGGGTCCGGGGTCCGCTCAGGCCTGTTGCGGTGCCGGCCGCGGCGGCCACTGGCAGCCAAGCGCCCGCGCGCGCTGCGAGATAACCAGGGCCGCCAGCATCAGCGCCGCGGCACCCCAGTGCAGCGAACCGGAGCCGGCCACGGTATAGATGGCCGCGCCGGCCATGGCGCCCAGCGCCTGGCCGAGGTAGATCGACGACGAGTTGAGCGAGATCGACACCGAGGCCCGGTCCGGCGCAATCATCACCAGCCGCGCCTGCTGCGCGCTATTGGTGGCAAACCCGCCCACGCCCCACAGCATGAACAGCAGCACCAGCGCCACGCTGTGCAGGCCCGCCAGCGGCCACAGCAGCAGCGCCGTAATCGACGTCAGCAGCGTGATCCGGACGATCCGGCTCGGCGAGATCCGGTCCATGCG
Organism: Cupriavidus sp. 22TCCZM01-5; assembly: GCF_057798915.1. Classification (NCBI taxonomy): domain Bacteria; kingdom Pseudomonadati; phylum Pseudomonadota; class Betaproteobacteria; order Burkholderiales; family Burkholderiaceae; genus Cupriavidus; species Cupriavidus sp. 22TCCZM01-5. Next base: position 64,706 of record NZ_JBYOJR010000017.1, on the reverse strand, counting down.
CGAGGCCGCCATCGCATTGCCGAACACCCCGCAGGCGCCGTAGGCCAGGAACATCAGGCTCAGCGCGGCGCCGGTAATGCCGTGGACATCGCGCATCAGCGGCGCAATGTAGGTAAACATCGTGAACATGCCCGCCGACTGGATCATGGTGGTGGCCACCACGAGCAGGATCGGCCGGTGGCGCAGCACCGCGCCCCAGGCCTCGCGGCCCACGGCCGGCACGTAGAGCCCGCGCGGCAAGGCGCGCCAGACCGCCGCTGACACCAGCAGCGCCAGCACGCCCACGATCGCCATGCTGACGCGCCAGCCGAGCGTGCTCGCGATCCAGGTGCCCAGCGGCACGCCGACCACGCTGGCGATGCTCCAGCCCAGGAACACGAAGCTGATCGCGCGCCCGCGCGTCTGCGCATTGACCAGCAGCGGCAGGGTGGCAGCGGTCTGCGGAGTGTAGATGGCAGCACCGATCGCGGTCAGGAAGCGAATCACCATCAGCGTGGCGAAATTCGGCGCCAGCGCCGCGGCCAGGTGCATCACCGCGTAGACCAGCAGCGAACCGGCCAGCAGCAGGCGGCGGTCGATGCGCGAACCGAGCGTGGCGAATACCGGCGCCCCCACGCAGGTGGCCAGTGCAAATACCGAGATCAGCTGGCCGGCACTGGCCACGCCCAGGCCGAAATCGCCGGCAATGTCGTTCAACATGCCGGTCACGATCATCGCGCCGGTGCCAATGATGAAATTGCCGACGCAGAGCGTCACGAGCCTGGGGTCCATTCCGGCCTTGGTGGAAGGGTGGCGCGCTGGCGCCTTGTTATTGTCGGGATGTGCGGCGGGCCGTTGCGGCCCGCGCCTGGGGAAGTCCCGAGTGTAGCGGTTTCGCGAAATTCGCGTCCGCGGCGGCCGAAGCGGGGAGGTATCCGGCGTTGTCGAGCCGATTCTAGGCAGGCCCCCCTCTCCCGCGGAGTGGCAGAGGGACGCCAACCGTGGATGAAGGGCTCGTCAGCGCGACAGCGCCGGCGTCAAAGCCTTCGGGTTGACGATGCTGTCGTGCTGGCCGGCCAGCACATCGAGGATGTTCTGGAACGCGGTACGGAAGTACAGCTCATAGCTGTCGCGCTCCACATACCCCAGGTGCGGCGTGCAGATGCAGTTTTCCATGCGCAGCAGCGCGTGGCCCTGCAGGATCGGCTCGGACTCGAACACGTCCACCGCCGCCATGCCGGGACGGCCGCGGTTCAGCGCCGCGACCAGCGCGTTCTCTTCCAGCAGTTCGGCGCGGCTGGTATTGACGAACAGCGCCGTCGGCTTCATGCGGGTCAGGTCGGTCAGCTTGACGATGCCGCGCGTGTCGTCGTTCAGGCGCAGGTGCAGCGACAGCACATCGCTGTCGGCGAAAAACTGGTCTTTGGACTCCGCGACCGCCAGGCCATCGGCGCGCGCCGCTTCCTGCGATGCCTCGCGCCCCCAGACCAGCACGTTCATGCCGAAGGCCCGGCCATAGCCGGCCAGCAGCCGGCCGATCTTGCCGTAGCCCCAGATGCCCAGGGTCTGCCCGCGCAGCACCTGGCCCAGGCCGAAGTTGGGCGGCATGGTGGTCGACTTCAGGCCGGACTGCTGCCAGGCGCCGTGCTTGAGGCTCGCCACATACTGCGGAATGCGGCGCTGGGCTGCCATGATCAGCGCCCAGGTCAGCTCGGCCGGCGCAACCGGCGAGCCCACGCCCTCCAGCACCGCCACGCCGCGGTCGGTGCACGCCTCGACATCGATATGCGTGTCCGGCGCGACGCCGACGCGCCCGGTCTGGCTGATGATCTTCAGCTTGGGCAGCTTTTCGAGGAGCTGGCGCGTGATGCGCGTGCGTTCGCGGATCAGTACGACCGCCTCCACGTCCGACAGGCGCGCGGCCAGCTGGCCCACGCCCTTGACGGTGTTGTTGAACACCTTGACGTCGTGTCCTTCCAGCAGGCTGAAGCAGGGCAGCTTGCGCACGGCATCCTGGTAATCGTCGAGTACAGCAATCTTCATCGGAAACTCTTTTTGTCGGCTGGCCTGTGACCCGGGATGTGTGCTCGCGGCAACGGAACGCGCGCCGCAAGCGCTATTGTCGGCCATCCCGGCCCGGCACAATCCATGCGTCAATCCATGATTCGCAATGCTGCGCAGCAAAAAACAGCAGGGTGCAGCAGTGGTATCCTTGCCCGCTCCGGTGTCGCCAGGAATGGTCGGTTGAGCCTCGCTCCCGACACCCGGCGCCGTCGGACAAAGCCCGCCTGGCCCCGCGCGGGCGAAGCGCAACTTTAGCGCAGGCGCAGGGACTGCCGCGACCCTTTGCGTTGCCTGGGCCGCAGAGGAGTTGTAACGGGATGTGACGACCGGTGCGAGTCGCCGATGAGCGCCAACGAGGCGCGGCGACGAGCACCGGCCTGGCTGGCCTCAGGCCGGGCTTTGAAAAGATTTCCCCCTTCCTTCCCTTTACACATTTGGAGTTGCCGTATGAACCACCCCTCGATGCAAGGCACGGCCGCGTTGAACGTGCCGGCCTGGGTCAAGAACCAGAAGCTGGTGGCCTGGGTAGCCGAAATCGCCGCGCTGACCAAGCCGGAGCGGATTCACTGGTGCGACGGTTCGCAGGAAGAATATGACCGCCTCTGCGAGCAGATGGTCGCGGCCGGCACGCTCAAGCGCCTGAATCCGGCAAAACGCAAGAATTCCTACCTGGCCCTGTCCGATCCTTCCGACGTGGCGCGTGTCGAAGACCGCACCTTCATCTGCTCGGACAAGAAGGAAGACGCCGGCCCCACCAACAACTGGATCGCCCCGGCCGAGATGCGCCAGACGCTCAACGGCCTGTTCGACGGCTGCATGCGCGGCCGCTCGCTGTATGTGGTTCCGTTCTCGATGGGGCCGCTGGGTTCGCCGATCGCCCATATCGGCGTAGAACTGTCCGACTCCCCGTACGTGGCCGTCAATATGCGCATCATGACGCGCATGGGCAAGGCCGTGTATGACGTGCTGGGCACCGACGGCGACTTCGTGCCGTGCGTGCACACTGTCGGCAAGCCGCTCGCCGCCGGCGAGAAGGACGTGCCGTGGCCGTGCAACCCGACCAAGTACATCGTCCATTTCCCGCAAACGCGCGAGATCTGGTCGTTCGGCTCGGGCTATGGCGGCAACGCGCTGCTCGGCAAGAAGTGCTTTGCCCTGCGTATCGCGTCGACCATGGGCCGCGACGAGGGGTGGCTGGCCGAGCACATGCTGATCCTGGGCGTGACCTCGCCCGAGGGCAAGAAATACCACGTGGCCGCCGCATTCCCGTCGGCCTGCGGCAAGACCAACTTCGCGATGCTGATCCCACCCAAGGGCTTCGAAGGCTGGAAGGTCAACACCATTGGCGACGACATCGCGTGGATCAAGCCGGGCAAGGACGGCCGCCTGTACGCGATCAACCCGGAAGCCGGCTTCTTCGGCGTGGCCCCAGGTACCAGCGAGAAGACCAACTACAACGCGATGGCGACGCTGAAGGAGAACGTCATCTTCACCAACGTGGCGCTGACCGACGACGGCGACGTGTGGTGGGAAGGCATGACCAAGGAAGCGCCGGCGCACCTGATCGACTGGCAGGGCAAGGACTGGACCCCGGAAATCGCCAAGGCGAGCGGCGCCAAGGCGGCCCACCCGAACTCGCGCTTCACCGCGCCGGCTTCGCAGTGCCCGTCAATCGACGAGAACTGGGACAACCCGGCCGGCGTACCCATTGATGCGTTCATCTTCGGCGGCCGCCGCTCGACCACCGTGCCGCTGGTGACCGAAGCGCGCAACTGGACCGAAGGCGTCTACATGGCCGCGACCATGGGCTCCGAAACCACCGCCGCGGCCGCCGGCCAGCAAGGCGTGGTGCGCCGCGACCCGTTCGCCATGCTGCCGTTCTGCGGCTACAACATGAGCGACTACTTCGGCCACTGGCTCGACCTGGGCAAGAAGCTGGAAGCCGCCGGCGCCAAGCTGCCGAAGATCTACTGCGTGAACTGGTTCCGCAAGGACGCCGACGGCAGCTTCGTGTGGCCGGGCTTCGGCGAGAACATGCGCGTGCTGTCGTGGATGATCGACCGCGTCGAAGGCAAGGGGCAGGGCGCCGAGCACGTGTTCGGCACCAGCCCGCGCTATGAAGACCTGAACTGGAATGGCGTGGACTTCTCGCCGGCGCAGTTCGCGCAGGTCACGTCGATCGACGCCGACGCCTGGAAGCAGGAGCTGGTGCTGCACGACGAGCTGTTCACGCAGCTCAAGCACAACCTGCCGCAGGCGCTGGCCGAAGCGCGCTCGGCACTGGGCAAGCGCCTGGAAGGGTAAGCACCCGGCCAGCCCAGGGCACTCCCTCTCCCGCAGCGGGAGAGGGCCCGGGAGCGTGGCGAGTCGCCGAGTCAGCCTGTGGATACTGCGGATAACTTCCGGTTATCCCGCCTCGCCCTCTCCCCCCGACTGCTCCACCGCGTACTTCACCAACCCCGCCCGGCCCTCGATGCCCAGCTTGCGCTTGAGGTTGAGCCGGTGGGTCTCTACCGTGCGCACCGACACACCGAGCCGCGCGGCAATCTCCTTGTTCGCCATGCCCTCGCCGATGCAGCCAAGGATGTCACGCTCGCGCCGGGTCAGGGCGTCCAGCGGATCCGCTGCGGGCGCCTGTTCAGCCATGCCGCGCGCGATACGCGCGCTATAGAACACGCGTCCGGCCAGCACGGCCTGGATGGCGGCCATCAGTTCGTCCGCCGGCGCATCCTTGAGCACATAGCCACGCGCGCCGGCACGCACGGCCTGGCGCGCGTATTCCAGGTTGTCGTGCATGCTCACCACCAGCACGGCGATTTCCGGGTACTGCTCGTGCAGCGCGGCGGTCAGGGCAATGCCGCCCATGCCGCGCATGCCGATGTCAGTGATGACCAGGTCCGGGCGCTCCGGCTCGCCGGCACGATCCAGCCAGGCCAGCGCCGCCTCGCCGCCATCGGCCTCGCCCACGACGCGCAGGCCGGGTTGCAGCGCCAGGTGCATGCGCATGCCATCCCGAACCAGCGCATGGTCGTCGATCAGCAGCACGCGCGCGGGCGCGGCAACGGGTTCCGCCATGTCGGCCGGGTCAGAAATATGGGTCATGACTGCGAAGAATCCGCGGGGAGGGGAGCGGTGGGCCGGGCCGGCAATTTCGCGAGCGGCAGGACCGCCTGCAGTTCGGTGCCGCCAATGCCCGAAACTATGCCGAACTGACCGCCCAGCGCCGCGATGCGCTCGCGCAGGTTGCGCAGGCCGATGCCGCGCCGCGGATCGACCTGCATGCGGGCCACGTCAAAACCGCAGCCGTCGTCGCGCACTGTCAGGCGCGTCGCGTCCGGATCGAATGCCAGCGCCACGGTCACTTTGCGGGCGCCGGCATGGCGTTCGACATTGGTCAGCGCTTCCTGCACGATCCGGTACAGCGCGGTGGCCTGCTCGTCGGGCAGCTCACGCGGCGTGCCGGCCTGGGCCACGCTGATCTGCAGCTGGCTGCCGGCCTGCATCTCGCGCGCCAGGTGCTGCAGGGCGGCAAAGATGCCGAGATCATCGAGCAGCGCGGGGCGCAGGTTGCGTGCCACGCGCCGTACCTCGTTGAACACCGTGTCGAGCCGGTTCAGCGCCATGCCGAGCACCGGCGCCACCGCCGCGCCTTCCGCCGGCGCCAGGCGCAGCCGGTTGGCAGCCGCTTCCAGCACCAGCTTGACCGACACCAGCAACTGGCTGATGCCGTCATGGAGTTCGCGCGACAGCCGCGCGCGTTCCTCTTCCTGGGACTGCACCACGCGCTGGGCGAGCTGGCGCAGCTTGGCATCGGCCTCGCGGTGCTCGCTGATATTGAGAGCCAGGCCGCTGGCCGCTACCAGCAGGATGCTGACCGCGGCGATCACGCCGATCCACGCCATGGTCTCGCGGATATCGGTCGCGGCGCGCGCGTCGAGCTGGCGCAGCGTGCTTTCCACATCGTCCAGGTAGATGCCGGTGCCGAGCATCCAGCCCCATTCCGGCACGGCCACGACGTAGCCGAGCTTGGGCGCGAGCTGCTGCGACGACGGCTTTTTCCACAGGTAGCGCACCGAGCCGCCCCCCGCCTTCGCCGCCGCGATCAGCTTCTGGATGGTTAGGGCGCCCTGCGGATCGCGCAGCGTCCACAAGTCCTGCCCGACCAGTTCCGGCTGGCGTGGGTGCATCAGGTTGCGGCCCTGCAAGTCATACAGGAAGAAATAGCCATCGGGCCCGTAGTCGAGCCGCGCCAGCGCGTCCATGGCGGCCTGGCGCGTGGCGGCGTCGGTGCGGCCCGAACGCACCATCGGCGCGATCGCGCTTTGCGCCAGTTCTACGTAATGGCGCAGTTCGGTTTCCTTGCTCTGGAGATAGGCGGACTCGACCAGCGTACGCTCGTGCTGGGCCAGCTGCGTCGCCTGGAAACGCACGGCAAGCGCGATGCCCAGCATGGCCACCGCCAGCGGCGCCACGGCGAGCAACAGGATCTTCTGGCGGAGTTTCATACATGAACCGGACGACCGGGGGTAAACACCGATGCCGCGCAGGCGGCATGCCACCGTCGATCTGCGTAGTACTACGCAGAAGTGCTGCGTAGTTACGCGCTTGTGCGGGGTATGGCGGGTGTCAATACTACACGCCGGACGCGAGAACTGCCCCAGCAGGGCGCACGCGGCCACGCAGCTGGTGCATCGCCTACCCGGATGGTGCATCGCCTGCCTGCCAGACGAGATCCGGAAACGACACGAACCGGGCGAGCAGCAGCCAGATCCCAGGAGACGCCTTCACCGCCGGATTGCCCCGCTGCCCGCCTCAGGCGCGCGCCCACCGCCGCGCCGCCGGGACCCTGCCAGTTACCAGTCCTTCGCCGCCGCAGGCTATCGAAATCCCGGTCTGAGGAGACCTTCACTATGAATCGCATCGGAGAACACCTGGTGTGGCTGGCCGTCGCCGTCCTCGGCGCCTTTGCCTTCGCCACGGTCGCGCTGTCGCGCGGCGAGGCTGTCAGTGCGCTGTGGATCGTGGTTGCCGCGCTCTGCATCTACCTGATCGCCTACCGCTACTACAGCCGCTTCATCGCCGACAAGGTGATGCAGCTCGACCCGAAACGCATGACCCCGGCCTGGCGCCACAACGACGGCCTGGACTACGTGCCGACCAACAAGGCGGTACTGTTCGGCCACCACTTCGCCGCCATTGCCGGCGCCGGCCCGCTGGTCGGCCCCGTGCTGGCCGCGCAGATGGGGTATATGCCGGGCATGCTGTGGATCCTGGCCGGCGTGGTGTTCGCCGGTGCGGTGCAGGACTTCATGGTGCTGTTCATTTCCACGCGCCGCGACGGCCGCTCGCTGGGCGACCTGGTCAAGTCCGAGATGGGCACGGTGCCGGGCATGATCGCGCTGTTCGGCTGCTTCATGATCATGATCATCATCCTGGCGGTGCTGGCGCTGATCGTGGTGAAGGCGCTGGCCGGCTCGCCGTGGGGGACGTTCACGGTGGCGGTGACCATCCCCATCGCGCTGTTCATGGGCATCTACACGCGCTACATCCGCCCGGGCCGCATCGGCGAGGTGTCGGTGATCGGCTTCGTGCTGCTGATGCTCGCCATCATCGGCGGCCAGTACGTGCATGAAAGCGCCGTGCTGGCGCCGCTGTTCACGTATGACGGCAAGGCGCTGACCTGGATGCTGATCATCTACGGCTTCATCGCTGCCGTGCTGCCGGTGTGGCTGCTGCTGGCCCCGCGCGACTACCTGTCGACCTTCCTGAAGATCGGCACCATCATCGCGCTGGCCATCGGCATCCTGATCGTCGCGCCGGAACTCAAGATGCCGGCCTTCACGCAGTTCGCCAAGGGTGGCGGACCGGTGTGGTCGGGCAACCTGTTCCCGTTCCTCTTCATCACCATTGCCTGCGGCGCGGTGTCGGGCTTCCACGCGCTGATCTCGTCGGGCACCACGCCCAAGCTGCTGGAGAATGAAAGCCACGCGCGCTTCATCGGCTATGGTGCGATGCTGGCCGAGTCCTTCGTCGCCATCATGGCGCTGGTGGCCGCCTCGGTGATCGAGCCGGGCGTCTACTTCGCGATGAACAGCCCGAGCGCCGTGATCGGCACCTCGCCGGAAGCCGTGGCGCAGGCCGTGTCGACCTGGGGCTTCGTAATCACCCCTGACGTGCTGATCCAGACCGCCAAGAACGTTGGCGAGAACACCATCATCTCGCGCGCCGGCGGCGCGCCGACGCTGGCCGTGGGCATCGCCCACATCCTGCACCAGGTGGTGGGCGGCCAGGCCATGATGGCCTTCTGGTACCACTTCGCGATCCTGTTCGAGGCGCTGTTCATCCTGACCGCCGTCGACGCGGGCACCCGCGCCGGCCGCTTCATGCTGCAGGACCTGCTGGGCAGCTTCGTGCCGAGCATGCGCCGCACCGACTCACTGCCGGCCAACCTGATCGCCACCGCGCTGACCGTGACGGCCTGGGGCTACTTCCTGTACCAGGGCGTGGTCGATCCGCTGGGCGGCATCAACACGCTGTGGCCGCTGTTCGGCATCTCCAACCAGATGCTGGCCGCCGTGGCGCTGGTGCTCGGCACCTGTGTGCTGGTCAAGATGAAGCGCGGCCAGTACGCCTGGGTGACGCTGCTGCCGACCGTCTGGCTGCTGATCTGCACGCTGACCGCCGGCTGGCAAAAGCTGTTCGATGCCGATCCGAAGGTCAGCTTCCTGACCCACGCCGGCAAGTTCAGCGCCGCCATCGCCGAAGGCAAGGTGCTGGCCCCGGCCAAGAGCATGGAGCAGATGCACCGCATCGTCTTCAATGACTACCTGGACGCCGGCCTGTGCGCGCTGTTCATGTTCGTGGTGCTGTCGATCGTGGTCTACGGTTTCAAGACCGCGATGCAGGCGCGCACCGCGAGCCGTCCGACCGACAGGGAAACGCCGTTCGAGCCGCTGCCGGCGGCCGCCTCGGCACAATCCTGATCCGCTCAAGCAGAAGGAGCCCGCCATGCTGGAACAACTGGGAACGATGGGACGCTATCTCGGGCAGTCGCTGCGGCTGATGGTTGGCCTGCCCGACTACCAGACCTATGTGGCCCACATGGAAAGCACCCACCCGGATCGCGCGCCAATGACCTACGAGGAATTCTTCCGCGAACGCCAGGAAGCGCGCTATGGCGGCGGACAGGGCAAGTGCTGCTAAAACGTACCGGCCGGCATTGACAGCACGGGCAACCTTCGGGTTGCCCGTTTTCATTCCAGGCGCCGAAATCGCCACCGTTGCCTTATGTTGTCGCACGAATCAGACGTTTCAGCAGCGAGTTACATGGCTTTACACGTGGTTACAGCAAGGCCGGGGCTCGTTCTCTACACTTGCGGCACAACATGGCAAAGAAAGGAAACGATATGTCTCGCCATCCCGTTCGCAACATGACCCTGGCTATCGCCCTGGCGGCATCCGCGCTGCCGGCATTCGCGAGCGACATGAACAATGCCCTTGGCGGCGCCCTCGGCGGCGTCGCAGGGGCGGCTGTAGGCGGCGCACTGGGCGGCAGCACCGGTGCCGTAATCGGCGGTGCCGTCGGCGGCGGTGCGGGTGGGGCGGTGACGTCCAACCGACGCGAGCGCACGGGTGCCATCATTGGCGGTGCGCTGGGCGGTGGTGCAGGCACGGCGGCGGGCAACGCCATGGGCGGCCGCGCGGGCGGCCTTGTTGGTGCGGCCGTGGGCGGTGGCGCGGGCGCGGCGCTGGGCGGAAATGTCTCGCGCAGCAACTCGTATGAAAATGACCGCCACTACTATGGCGATAGCCACTACAAGTACAAGAAGCACAAGCACCACCATCACGACGACTGAGCCGACGCTCAGCCGGGCAGGATGCAGGAACGGGCCGCGCTGGCCCGTTTTTCTTTGCACGCTCAGGCATAATGCCTGGCAACAGATACTGGTTTGATCGGGCGCAGAAACAAAGAAGCCCGCAACCAGTGCGGGCTTCTTCTCCAATAAATACGGAGAGGTCTATCAGACGCTCTCCAAACGACCTGTGGAGACCAGGTTGATACAGAAGGGGCCGCATAGGGGAGAAACGGCCCCGGACCGCACTTGCAGTCCCTGCTTACAGGGGCATGCGGTCGGACGACAGATCGTACTTGGCGCCGTCGCTGTAGGTGTCGAATTTGCCAGACTTGGCGCCGTCGCTATAGACGTCGTACTTGGCGGCCTTGGCGCCATCGCTGTAGACATCGTACTTGCCGGCCTTGGCAAATGCCGGTGCAGCGGACAGGGCTGCGGCGAGGGTGGCAATAGCGATCAGGGTATGACGGGTAGTTTTCATGGCTCAGTATTTCTTCAACTGGTGCCGTCCGGGCAGTCTGACTTGCTGCATTGCGGCATCCGATGGCTAGATATTAGGCGTTTCCCTGATATCAATAAATACTGCTTGCCACAATGATTAGTTTTGATTCCAACAATAAAGTGGCCTGAACGAGGAAAAATTCAGGGAGCCGACGGGAGACTATGTCATGGATCGCCTGCAATCGATGCGCGTCTTCGCCAAAGTGGTAGAGCTGGGGAGTTTTGCTCGTGCAGCGCAGCAGTTGGAGATGTCCAATGCGGTCGTCACGCGTTATGTCGCAGACCTGGAGAGCCACCTCGGCACGCGGCTGCTGAACCGGACGACCCGCAGCCTGTCCCTGACCGACGCCGGGGAAACCTATCTGCAACGCTGCCAGCAGATCCTCGAAGACGTGGAAGAAGCCGAGGGCGTAGTGACGGCGCGAAGTCAGTCACTATCGGGAACACTGCGCCTGGTGACACCCGTGATGTTCGGCCTGCACCTGCTACCCAACCTGATGTCCCGGTTCCAGCAGCTCTACCCCGACGTGGTGTTCGACGTATTGCTGTCCGATCGCAACGTGGACATTGTGGAAGAGGGCCGCGACGTCGCGGTCATGCTCTCTGATCTGGGACTGGGCTCGCATCTGGTGGCCCGGCCGCTGATTTCCGCGGAGATTGTGCTGTGTGCATCACCAGATTACGTCCGCATGCACACGCCGCTGCGCCATGCGCACGAGCTGACCAACCACCGCTGCATCGCTATGCGGCTACCCAACGTGGAACACGAGTGGACGCTGCTGGGACCGGAAGGCGAAGTGACAGTGCCGATCCGCCCGGGGCTGCTGTGCAGCAATGCCGAACTTGCGCACCAGGCCGCGCTCGCCAATATGGGGGTGGCGATGCTCTCGTCGTACCTGGCCAGGCCTGGGATCGAAGCCGGCCACCTCGTGCATGTCCTGCCGCAGTACCAGCTGCCACGGCGCGATGTCAGCGTGGTCTACCCGAGCCGCAAATTCCTGCCGACCAAGGTCCGGGCGTTCATTGACTTCCTGCTGGAAGAGGGCGTCCGGAACCGGGACCAGGTTTCATAAGGCAGGCAGGAAGAGGCAGGCGCTGACGCGCCGCCGCCTCTTGCCGCTTGTCCGCCTCCTTGTCCGCCTAAGCGCTCATTCCTCGGCTTCGACCGTGGCCTTGCCCGCGGCGCGGGTCTTCTTGGCCGCGACCGTCTTGGCGGGTGCCTTCTTGGCCGCGGTCTTGGTGGCTGTCGCCTTGGTGGCGGTCTTCGTCGCCGCGGCCTTCTTCGCCGGTGCCTTGGCCGGAGCCGCCTCAGCCTCATCCGCCTTGGCGGCCGCGCGCGACGCGGTCTTGGCTGGCGCCTTGGCGCCGGCCTTGGGCTCGCGTGCCTCGAACTCGAAGCCGATCTTGCCGTCCGCCTGCCTTACCAGGAAGGCCTTGAAGTTGCGGCCCGTGCGCGACGACTTGAAACCCGTCAGCAGATCGGTGCGGCCCTCGTTCAGCAGCTTGCCGACCTGCTCGCGGCTGATCTCCTGCTGCAGGATGATCTTGCCGGTGGTGAAGTCGCAGCTCTTCGGGCTGGCCACGCTGTTCTCGCACACGTACTTCATGCCGTGCTCGAACACCGCGCCACTGCACTTCGGGCAGGTGCCGACCGGCTCCTGGCCACTGAAATCGACCGGTTCGCCGTCGCCCTCTTCATCGTTCTGGCCGAAATCGAATTCCATCTTGTAATGGCCTTCGTCGTCCTTGGCGATCTTGAGGATGGCGGCAAATGGCCGGCCCATCTTGCTGCGGAAACCTTGCAGCGGGCCGATTTCCTTCTTCAGCAGCAGTTCCTCGACCTCGTCGATCTCGAACTGGCGGCCACCCGGGATCTTGCTGATCGAGAATTCGCACGCGGTGCAGGCAAAGCGGCGGTAATTCTCCTTCACCTGGCCGCCGCACTGCGGGCACGGCGTGTCCAGCGTGGCGTAGTCGCCCGGGATGGTGTCGCTGTCGTATTCCTTGGCGCGCTTGACGATCTGCTGCGTCATCTGCGCGATCTCGAGCATGAACTCGTCGCGCTTCAGGCGGCCGCGCTCGATCTGCGAAAGCTTGTGCTCCCACTCGCCGGTCAGCTCGGCCTGCGTCAGTTCCTGCACGCCCAGCCCGCGCAGCAGCGTCATCAGCTGGAACGCCTTGGCGGTCGGGATCAACTCGCGGCCTTCGCGCACCAGGTACTTCTCGGTCAGCAAGCCTTCGATGATGGCCGCGCGCGTGGCCGGCGTGCCCAGGCCCTTGCCGGCCATGGCTTCGCGCAGCGCGTCGTCGTCCACGAGCTTGCCGGCGCCTTCCATGGCGGACAGCAGCGTGGCTTCGTTGTAGCGCGCGGGCGGCTTGGTGGTCAGGCCGACGCTGTCGACCTTGTCGGTCTTGACCTTCTCGTCCTTGGCCACCGGCACCAGGTTGGCGGCGTCCTTGTCGCCCTGCGCCTCGCGGCCGTAGATCACCAGCCAGCCCGGATTGACCAGCACCTTGCCTTCGGTCTTGAAGTGGTGGCCGGCAACCTCCGTGATCCGGGTCGTGACCTGGAACTCGGCGGCCGGGAAGAACACCGCCAGGAAGCGGCGCACCACCAGGTCGTACAGCTTCTGCTCCGGCTCCGACAGGTTCTTGGGCGCCTGCAGCGTCGGGATGATGGCGAAGTGGTCGCTGATCTTGCTGTTGTCGAAGATCTTCTTGTTCGGCTTGACCCAGCCCTGCGCCAGGATCTTCTTCGCGTGCGGCAGGTAGTTGGGCGAGCTGTCGGCGAGCATGGTCATGGTCTGCTTGACCGTTTCCATGTAGTCCTCGGGCAGCGCGCGCGCATCGGTACGCGGGTAGGTCAGGACCTTGTGCTTTTCATACAGGGCCTGCGCCAGGCCGAGCGTGTTCTTGGCCGAGAAGCCGAAGCGCGAGTTGGCCTCGCGCTGCAGCGTGGTCAGGTCAAAGAGCGCCGGCGACTGCTGCGTCGACGGCTTCGATTCTTCGGTGACAGTGCCGGGCTTGTCGCGGCACGCGGCGACGATGCTCTTGGCCTCGGCCTCGCTCCACAGGCGCGAGTCGCGCGCCTCGGGATCGAACTCGTTCTTCTTGAACTTGGGATCGAACCAGCGGCCTTCGTACAGGCCAGCGGCGGCGATGAACTCGGCGTGCACTTCCCAGTAGTCGCGCGGCACGAAGTGCTTGATCTTCTCCTCGCGCTCGACCACGATCGACAGCGTCGGCGTCTGGACGCGGCCGACGGTGGTCAGGAAGAAGCCGCCGCCCTTGCTGTTGAAGGCGGTCATGGCACGCGTGCCATTGATGCCGACCAGCCAGTCGGCCTCGGAGCGGCAGCGCGCGGCATCGGCCAGCGGCAGCATGTCTTCGTCGGCACGCAGGCTGGCGAAACCGTCGCGGATGGCCTGCGGCGTCATCGACTGCAGCCACAGGCGGCGGATCGGCTGCTTGGCCTTGGCTTGCTGCGCGATCAGGCGGAAGATCAGTTCCCCCTCGCGCCCCGCGTCACAGGCGTTGATCAGGCCGGTGACGTCCTTGCGCTTGATCAGCCGGTTGAGCACCTTCAGCCGCGACTCGGTCTTGGCGATCGGGCGCAGGTCGAAGTGCGGCGGGATCACGGGCAGGTTGGCGAAGCTCCACTTGCCTCGCTTGACCTCGTATTCGTCGGGCGCGGCAATCTCGACCAGGTGACCCACGGCAGACGACAGCACGAAGTCGTCACTTTCAAAGTACTCGTCGTGCTTGGTAAAGCCCCCGAGGGCACGGGCGATATCGGCCGCGACCGATGGCTTTTCCGCGATGATGAGGGCTTTTGACATTGAACGGGTCCTTGCGGGTTGCTTCCGGCAACGCGCGTTTTGCACTGCAATATAAGTAGACATCGCCCCCGGAGGGCTTTGAGGCGCCAATCATAAGCGCGGTTTCGACGGCGGTGCAAGCCAGCCGCAGCGGCGGGAAATCCGCCGTTACGCCGCGCGCCGCCCCCCGGCAAGCAACCACTCCAGCACTTCCGGTACATCCTCCTGCGCACCAGGCATGGTCGTGCCCCGGGCGAGCATCCGTTCCAGTACCTCGATGTGCGGCAGCAGCGTGCCATAGAACTGCGTCGGCCCCCCCGCCACCGGCTGGACCAGCAGCGTGGGGAAATTCTCAATATCGATGTCGCCAAGCTGGTCCGCGTGCGTTTCGATGTCGATCCACACATAGCAGTCCTCCGGGTGGCGCGCGGCCAGCGCGGAAAACGCCTTCAGGTAGTCCCGGCATGTCCCGCACCATTGCGCGCACAGGCAAGCGACCAGCCGTCCTTGTGGATGGGCGGACAGTGCTGCGCCGATGGCGGCAACGTCACGTTCTGGAAAGTAAACGGTCATGACGGTTCAAACATGAGCCTATTCAGGCACCGTAGATTGGCGATTGTATCGGCAATGGGTCCGGGGCCACTGGCGAAGTCTAGGACAGACTGCGGAAGAGGTTCCCCGGTAGACGTTCCGCGCGGCCTTCCAGTTCCAGTTCGAGCAGCCGCGTAGCCAACGCCTCCGGAGCCAGACCGCTGCGCTCGCACAGCGTGTCGAGCGTGACGGGATCGTGTGTCAGGATGGCCAGCAGCGGATCCTGCGGCGCCTTGGACGTCGTCTGCGCCGAATCCGTCACCTTCCCCGGCCGGACCGACAGGCCGAATTCTTCCATCACGTCCTCTGGCGATTCGACCAGCTTGGCCCCCTGCCGGATCAGAAAGTGGCACCCGCCCGAAAGCGGCGCGTGGATGGAGCCCGGAATGGCAAAGACCTCGCGCCCCAGGTCCGCCGCGAGCCGGGCGGTAATCAGCGAGCCGGACCGGGCCGCGGCCTCCACCACCAGCACGCCGCGCGCCAATGCCGCGATCAGGCGGTTGCGCCGCGGGAAATTGTCCTTGAACCCCTGCATGCCCAGCGGGAACTCGCTGACGATGGCGCCGTGTTCGGCGATGCGATGCGCCAGTTCCAGGTGGCGGGCAGGGTAGACCCGGTCGGCCCCGGTGCCGATCACTGCGATCGTGCCGCCTGCGCCCCCCAGCCCGCCCTCATGGGCCGCCGCATCCACGCCCAGCGCGAGCCCCGAGACCACCGTCTGGCCCGCCTGCGAGAAAGCCCTGCCGAATGCTTCGGCATCGGCCTTGCCCTGCGCCGTGGCTCCGCGCGCGCCGACGATGGCAAGCGCCGGCCGCGCCAGTGCGGCGAGGTCGCCCTTGATATATAGGAGCGGCGGGGGATCCGACAGGTCGAGCAGCCGCACCGGGTAGCGCGGATCGACCAGCGTCAGCAGATGGTTGCCGGGCTGCCCGAGCCACGCCATGGTTTTGGCCAGCGCCTGGCTCAGGGTGGCTCCGGGCGCAGCCAGGATGGCAGCCGCGAGCTTGCGCGGCACGACCGACGACAGTGCTTCCACGCTTTGCGCGAACACTTGCTGCGGCAAGCCGAATGCCGCCAGCAACAGGCGCACCGTCACCGGGCCGATGCCCGGCGCACTCGCCAGGCGCAGCCACGCCAGCGTGTCATCCGCGCCCCGTGCCACATCCGGCCATGCGGCGGCCGGCGCCGGGCCGGCGGTCAACGCGGGGAAATGGCGCGATCGCCGACCTCGATCACGTTCGAGGCGTCGGTCACCAGCGCATACGACACGCCCTGGAACACCCGGAACACGAAGGCCAGCCCGTAGCGCTCGTCAGGCAGCACAATATTGCGATTGCCGTCGGTCCGGTCATTCACGACGTCTCCGGTGCGAGAAAGCGCCAGCACATGGCCCGGCTCCAACCCGACATTGGTGCCGACATTGAGCACCACGACCTGCTTGGCGCCGCCGTATTGCACGCCGCCGTAGACCTTGGCGACACGGCCGTCGATCTGCGTTTCCGGCGCGCGCGGCACATAGCGCACGGCCTCGCGCGTCGGCTGGGGCAGCAGCATCGTGCCCACGCCCATTTCCTGCTGGGCCTGCGTCACGCGCAGCGTGGATACCGCGTCGGGACCACCGGCTTCGCGGGTCAGGCGCACATTGCCTTCATACTCGGCCTCATACCCGAGCACCTGCCCGGTGACCGGGTCGTGGACCGGCGTGACCGGCCGGAAGGCCTGCCAGTCGCTGCCAACCGCCGCCGCCTCCGGCGCGATACCGCGCGCGTAGGCGGTATCGCCGCGGCCCAGGTAGACGTGCGACTCGGGCACGGCGACGATACGGGCCGACGTTGCCAGCGTACCCTGGTCCACCACCAGCGGACGGATCAGGAACGGCTCGATGTCCTTGGCCGAAATACTGAGAATGGCGGCGCCCTCGGCGTCGCCGCGCACGTGCGGCGTCAGCTTGACGGTATCGCCGGCGCCCGGCGTGGTCGACAGCCAGGCCCGTCCATCGCGCTGGATCAGGTACAGGACCTGGCCGGGATAGATAAGATGCGGATTGTGGATCTGCTGCCGGTTCATGCCCCACAGCTCCGGCCAGCGCCACGGCTGGCGCAGGTACTGGCCCGAGATGCCCCACAATGTGTCGCCCTTGCGCACCGTGTACTGCGACGGCGCATTGGGCGCGAGCTCCGAGGCGGGAATCCCTTGCTGCGCCACACGCTGGGCTTCGGCATGCTGGGCGGGTGAAACGGTGAGGTCCGCCGCCAAGGCTGGAACACTTGCCGCAGCAGTGATGCCAACGGCACTCAGCACAGCAAGGGTGAACGCATGCAGCCTGCGGCCCGACGCCGCCTGGTGTTCTTTGGTAAGATCGCGCATTTTCGTGAACCGGCTGGCAGAACAGCCGGATTGACCCTGGAGAGCGTGCCTGCTGCGGCGCGCCTTGAATTTTTGTACTAGCGCCCCGATTCTGCATGTAATCCCCCGCCGCCGCAACGCGGCCGGACAGCCCAGAGCAGCCGGCGTTGCGCCCGAGCATCATGGCAAAACTCGACATCCTGACCTATCCCGATCCCCGTCTGCACACCGTGGCGAAACCCGTCAAGGAAGTGGACGACCGCATCCGCCAGCTGGTAAAGGACATGGCGGAAACCATGTACGAGGCACCCGGCATCGGCCTGGCGGCGACGCAGGTCAATGTGCACGAGCAGGTGGTGGTGATCGACGTGTCGGAGACGCGCGACCAGCTGCAGGTCTTCATCAACCCCGAGATCACCTGGGCCAGCGACAACCGCAAGGTCTGGGAAGAGGGCTGCCTGTCGGTGCCCGAAGTCTATGACCGCGTGGAGCGCCCGGACCGCGTGCGCGTGCGCGCGCTCAATGAAAAGGGCGAAACCTTCGAGCTCGATGCCGACGACCTGCTGGCCGTCTGCGTCCAGCACGAGATCGACCACCTGCGCGGCAAGGTGTTTGTCGAATACCTGTCGCCGCTCAAGCAGAACCGCATCAAGTCCAAGCTGCACAAGCGCGAGCGCGTGCGCATGTAACGGGCGCGCACGGCGCCAAGGCTGGGACAGCCGCGCCGTGTCTGCTATCGTTATGGCTTCCGAAGTCAGGAACGTACCGGCCGCTATGCGGCCGGTTCTGTTTTCAGGTCCACATCAGGGAGCCAGTCATGTCCGCAGCCAAGTCCCTGCGTGTCGCCTTTGCCGGCACGCCCGAATTCGCGCGTGTCGCGCTCGAAGCCATCCACGCCGCCGGTTTCCCGGTGGTTGCCGTGCTCAGCCAGCCGGACCGCCCGGCCGGCCGCGGCATGCAGCTGCAGGCAAGCCCCGTCAAGCAGTACGCCGTCGCCAACGGCCTTGAGCCGGTGCTGCAGCCGCGCTCGCTGCGCCGTACAGGCAAGTACCCGGAGGAAGCCGCCAATGCCGTCGACACGCTGGCGAAGATCGCGCCCGACGTGATGGTGGTGGCCGCCTACGGCCTGATCCTGCCGGCCGAAGTGCTGGAACTGCCGAGGCTTGGCTGTCTGAACATCCACGCCTCGCTATTGCCGCGCTGGCGTGGCGCCGCGCCGATCCATCGCGCGATCGAAGCCGGCGACGCCGAGACCGGCATCACGCTGATGCAGATGGACGAAGGCCTGGATACCGGCGCGATGCTGTCGCGCGAGTCGGTGCCGATCGCGTCTGATGACAGCACCGGCACGCTGCATGACAAGCTGGCGTCGCTGGGCGGCCGCATGATCGTTGACGCACTGCGCAAGCTTGCCGCGGGCGAGACGCTGCCCGCCACGCCGCAGCCCGATGCCGGCGTCACCTACGCCGAGAAGATCGGCAAGGACGAAGCCCCGCTGGACCTGCGCCGCCCGGCGGCCGAGCTGGCCAGTCAGGTGCGCGCGTTCAACCCGTTTCCAGGCGCCACGCTGCAGCTCGACAGCACCGTGATCAAGTGCTGGCAAGCCGTGCCGCTGTCCGCCGGCAGCAGCCTGCCGCATCCGGCGGGCACGGTGCTGGCCGCTGACGCCGGCGGCGTGATCATCGCCTGCGGCGACGGCAGCGCGCTGCAGGTCACGGAACTGCAGAAGCCCGGCGGCCGCCGACAGCCGGCGCAGCAGTTCCTGCAGGGAACGCCGCTGCCGCCGGGAACGCGCTTTGCCGTGCCAGCGGAGTCAGTCTGAGGCACCGTGTCGGGCAAGCACCACGCTTGAAGTGTAGATTAGATATCCTGATGGGCGGAGCTATCACCGGCCGGGGCTGAGGCTCCGCTGAATCGCGCCGGCGATGCAAAGCCGTTGAATTTTCAGCGTTTCAACCCTATCTAATGCTCAGTACGCCTGGCCGCATCCGCGGCGCGGGCCACGACTACACGGAGATCACGTCAATGTTCAACTGGGTCAAGACCTTCATGTTGATGGCCGCCATCACGGCGTTGTTCATCGTCATCGGCGGCATGATCGGCGGACGCAACGGCATGATGTTCGCGCTGTTGATGGCGCTTGGCATGAACTTCTTCTCCTATTGGTTCTCGGACAAGATGGTCCTGCGCATGTACAACGCGCAGGAAGTCGATGCTGGCAGCGCGCCGCAGTTCTACGGCATGGTGCAGGAACTGTCGCAACGCGCCGGCCTGCCGATGCCGCGCGTCTACCTGATCAACGAGGACGCGCCCAACGCATTCGCCACCGGCCGCAACCCCGAACACGCGGCGGTTGCCGCCACCACGGGCATCCTGCGCGTGCTGTCCGAGCGCGAGCTGCGCGGCGTCATGGCGCACGAGCTGGCGCACGTGCGCCATCGCGACATCCTGACCTCGACCATCGCCGCGACCATGGCCGGTGCCATCTCCGCGCTGGCGAACATGGCGATGTTCTTCGGCGGACGCGACGAGAATGGCAACCGGAGCAATCCGATCGCCAGCATTGCCGTGGCGATCCTGGCGCCGCTGGCGGCCTCGCTGATCCAGATGGCGATTTCACGCGCGCGCGAGTTCGAGGCCGATCGCGGCGGCGCGGAGATCAGCGGCGATCCGCAGGCGCTCGCCAGCGCGCTGGACAAGATCCACCGCTATGCGCAAGGCATCCCGTTCCAGGCCGCGGAAGAGCATCCGGCCACGGCGCAGATGATGATCATGAACCCGCTGTCGGGTGGCGCCATCGCCAACCTGTTCTCGACCCATCCGGCCACCGAGGAGCGCATTGCGCGCCTGATGCAGATGGCGCAAACCGGCACGTATCCGGCCTGAATCCCGCAACGCGCCGGCGCCCAAATCAGGCGCGGGACCACACACAGGGTAAACTGCCCGCTGTCTTGCCTGTCAAGCCAGCGGGCTTTTTGTTGCCCGCGTGGCGCCGCAAGCGCCTGCATGGCCCGGCATGCCGTTGCCACGCTCTCCTGTTCTATTGTCTTAAGCCTTACCGATATGCGCCTGCCCCACGATTCGCTTGCCTTCCAGATGCTCGGTGCCGCCATGGCCGTGCGTGCCGTCAATGAAGGCACGGCCCTGCCGCAGGCCATTGAAGATGCCGCCACGCACCTGCGCCTGGACCGCGTGCGCGATGCCGCCACGCGCGGCGCCCTGCAGGACCTGGCCTACCGCACCATGCGCCAGTTCGGGACCGCGCGCGCGCTGGTGACGCAGCTGGTCACGCGCCCGCCCGGTGCGCAGGTGGACTCCCTGCTGGCGGTCGCGCTGTCGCTGCTGCTCGAAGGCGAGGAGGGCGACTCGGCCAAGGTGGGCCGCGGCGGCTACAGCGCATTCACCGTGGTGGACCAGGCGGTCAGTGCCGCCGCATCCGAACCCAAGACTGCGCACGCGCGCGGACTCGTCAATGCCGTGCTGCGGCGTTTCCTGCGCGAGCAAAAGCCGCTGCTGGCAGCAGTGAACCGCGATGAGCAAGCCCGCTGGAACCTGCCGGCATGGTGGCTGCGCATGCTGCGCGAAGCCTATCCCGACCAGTGGATGGCGCTGGCGGAAAGCGCCAACGTGCGTCCGCCGATGACGCTGCGCGTCAACACGGCACGCATCCCGTTGCAGCAATACCTGACCGAGCTGGCCAATGCCGGCCTGGCGGGACAGGCCATCGGTGCGCAAGCGGTGCGCCTGGTGCGCGCATTCCCGGTTTCGCAGATTCCGGGATTCGCGCAGGGCGACGTGTCGGTGCAGGATGGCGGCGCGCAGCTGGCCGCGCCGCTGCTCGAAGTTGCCGACGGCATGCGCGTGCTCGATGCCTGCGCCGCGCCGGGCGGCAAGACCGGCCACCTGCTGGAACTGGCCGACATCGACGTGACCGCGGTGGAAAGCGACGCGCAGCGCGCCGCCCGCATCGACGAAAACCTGTCCCGACTGGGCAAGCGCGCGCACATCGTGGTGGGCGACGCCAGCCGGCCCGGCGACTGGTGGGACGGTCGGCCGTTCGACCGCATCCTGGCCGACGTGCCGTGCTCGGCGTCAGGCATCGTGCGCCGCCACCCTGATATCCGCTGGCTGCGCCGCGAAGCCGATATCGCCCGGCTTGTCAATGAACAGCGACGCATCGTTTCGCAACTCTGGCCACTGCTCAAGCCGGGCGGCATCCTGGTCTATGTCACCTGTTCTATTTTCCCAACGGAAGGAGAGGAGCAGGCGCGCTGGTTTGGTGCACAGTTGACAGATGCGATACGATTGCAGGCGCCGGGGCAGCTACTGCCCGGTACCCAAGCAACACAGCCCGCCAGCAACAACGATGCTGGCCGGGACGGCCTGCCGTCTGATCATGATGGCTTCTTCTACGCCCGCTTCCAGAAACGCGCCTGATCAGATCCAATGGTGAGCACGCTGCGCTTGTCAGACTTCCGCGTCCCTGCAGACCGCGCGCGTACGGTTGCCGGGACGTGGTGCAATGACACCACCTGCCTGCTGCAGCGCGCGTGCGCGGCCCTTGCCCTGG
Organism: Cupriavidus sp. 22TCCZM01-5; assembly: GCF_057798915.1. Lineage (NCBI taxonomy): Bacteria > Pseudomonadati > Pseudomonadota > Betaproteobacteria > Burkholderiales > Burkholderiaceae > Cupriavidus > Cupriavidus sp. 22TCCZM01-5. Next base: position 42,984 of record NZ_JBYOJR010000017.1, on the reverse strand, counting down.
TGCTGGCCTGCCTGCTGTGGGCTGGCACCGTTGGGGCGCAGGTCATCGAGGCCACCGAAGCGCGCATCGAGTACCAGGACAACGGCTTCGAACTGACGGCGAGCTTCGACTTCGACCTGCCCCCCGCGGTCGAAGACGCGTTGAACAAGGGCATCTCGCTGTATTTCATGGTCGAGTTCCAGCTCTCCCGCCCGCGCTGGTACTGGTTCGACGAAAAGCCGGTCAATACGAGCCGCACCATCCGCCTGTCCTACCAGCCGCTCACGCGCCAGTACCGCGTTTCCACGGGCGGCCTGCAGATCCCGTTCGCGCGCCTGAAGAGCGCGCTGCAATTCATCCAGCGCGTGCACGGCTGGCGCGTGTTCGACCGCGGCGCGGTCAAGCCGGGCGAGTCCTATCATGCCGAAGTGCGCATGAAGCTGGACCTCTCCCAACTGCCCAAGCCTTTCCAGATCAATGCAGTCAATACGCGTGAATGGAACCTGGCTTCGGACTGGCGCCGTTTCACCTACACGGTGCCCACTGACCTGAACGCGCCGCCGCCACCGCCACCTCCTGCGTCCGCACCCGCGCTGCCGGCCTCGCCGGCCATGCCGGCCATGCCTGCGTCCCCGGTCCCCGCCTCGGCACCGGCTGCGTCGGCCGAACTGCGCGCCAGTCCGTTCGCCCAGACCGTGTCGACCGCACTATCGCCCTTCGCGCTGGTGCAGGCCGCCCCCGGCCAGCCATGAACACCAGCGGTCTCTGGGACAGCCGGTTCCGCCGCGTGCTTTACCGGGTAGTGGCCGGGATCATCGTCTTCCTGGCGCTGGTGCTGGTGGGTCTGCTGGCCGGCGCTTCCGCCAACACGGAATTCTTCGACCGCTACTTCACGCTGCTTTTCAAGATCAATCTGGTCGTCGGCGCGCTGCTGGTGATCACAGTCGGCGCGCTTGCGCTGACGCTGTGGCTGCGCTACCGCCGCGGCAAGTTCGGCACGCGCCTGATGACCAAGCTCGCCGTGTTCTTCGGCGTGGTGGGCGTGCTGCCCGGCGTGCTGATCTACCTGGTGTCGCTGCAGTTCGTTTCGCGCAGCATCGAATCGTGGTTCGATGTGCGCGTGGAAACCGCGCTCGAAGCGGGCCTGAACCTGGGACGCTCCACCATCGACGGTGCCCTGGCCGACCTGCAGGGCAAGGCGCGCCTGATGGCCGAACAGCTGAGCGGCCCCTCCGGCATCGCCACCTCGCTGCAGCTCAACCGCCTGCGCGAGCAATACGGCATACAGGAAGCGGCGATCTTCACTGGCAGCGGCCGCGTGCTGGCCACGGCTTCGAGCAGCTATGCCACGCTGGTTCCCGACCTGCCTTCGGGCGTGCTGGCCGAACAGGCGCGCCTGGCGGGCGGCTACGCCGCGGTGGAAGGCGGAACCGATGCCTCCGTGGACGGCAACCGCACGGAGCGCATCGACAGCAGCCACCTGTACCGGCTGCGCGTGATCATTCCGCTCGGCGCCGCGCCCGCCGGCGACACGAGCACGGCCGCGGCAAGCGCCCCGCGCGCCGCCGCCGCGCCGAAGGCGCGCTGGGCTGGCTCTGGTCTCTCGGTCGAGCGCCGGCCCGAAGATTCGCCGTCGAGCGGGTTCGGCCTGGTGGGCGACACCGTGCGTGAAGAGCGCTACCTGCAGGTCGTGCATCCCGTGCCGGCCGTGCTCGCGCGCAACGCGGATGAAGTGCAGCGCGCCTATCAGGAATACCAGGAAAAGGCGCTGGGCCGCACTGGCCTGCGCAAGATGTATATCGGCACGCTGACGCTCACGCTGTTCCTGGCAGTATTCATCGCGGTGATGCTCGCGTTGCTGCTCGGTGGCCAGCTCGCGCGTCCGCTGCTGATGCTGGTGCAGGGGACCAAGGAGGTCGCCGAAGGCGATCTCTCGCCCAAGCGCGAGCTCAAGAGCCGCGACGAACTCGGCATGCTCACGCAGCAGTTCAACCAGATGACGCGCCAGCTCGCCGAAGCGCGCCTTGCGGTCGAGGAAAACCGCACTGCGCTGGAGCAATCGAAGGCCTACCTGGAAAGCGTGCTGCAGAACCTCACCGCCGGCGTGCTGGTCTTTGACCGCCGCTTCGTGCTGATCACTGCCAACCCTGGCGCCGAACGTATCTTCCGCCAGCCATTCGGGGCCGTGCTGGGACTGCCGATCGAACATATCCCCGGCATGGGCCCGTTCGGCGAGATCGTGCGCCAGGCTTTTTTCGACCAGAGCACGCGCGAAGTGCTCGGCGGTGCGGAGCACTGGCAGAAGCAGATCGAACTGCCGCAAGGCCATGAAGAGCAGCCGCTGACGCTGCTGGTGCGCGGTGCTCGCCTGCCCGGCGGCGAACGCGACGAGCCTGGCTACGTGGTCGTGTTCGACGACATCTCCGACGTGATTTCCGTGCAGCGGTCCGTGGCCTGGGGCGAGGTGGCGCGCCGTCTCGCGCATGAGATCAAGAACCCGCTCACACCGATCCAGCTCTCTGCGGAACGCCTGCAGATGAAACTCTCGCCAAAGCTCGAGGACAAGGACGCGGAGGTCCTCAAGCGCGGTGCGGCGACGATCGTCAACCAGGTGGCCGCCATGAAGCGCATGGTCGACGACTTCCGTGACTATGCGCGCACGCCACCGGCGGTGCTGCAGTCGCTGCAGATCAACGCGCTGGTATCCGAGGTTTTGCACCTGTATGGCATCGACGATCCTGCCGTGCAGGAGCATCCGGTGATCCATGCGGCGCTGGACCCGGGGCTTCCCGAGATCAAGGGAGATCCGACGCAGCTGCGCCAGGTGATCCACAACCTGTTGCAGAACTCGCAGGATGCGGCGGCTGAGAACGTCGCGGCGGGTAGGGCGGCGCCCCATATCGCTCTACACACCGAGACTGTAGAATACAAAGATTCTGCCGGCGAAAACCGCCAGGCAGTCAAGCTAACCATTGCGGACAATGGTCCGGGCTTTGCTCCGCGCATCCTGAGCCGCGCGTTCGAGCCTTATGTGACCACCAAAGCCAAAGGTACGGGCCTTGGGCTGGCAATGGTAAAAAAGATCATTGACGAACACGGCGCGCGCATCGAACTGCGCAATCGAATGGAAGGTGCCGATATCGTCGGTGCACAGATCTCGATCCTGTTCGTTAAACTGGCATAGTCAACTTGGCGGTCCGTCACGGAACGCTTTGGTGGGGTTAAGAGGGGAAGTATGGCAACCATCCTCGTAGTCGATGACGAAATGGGAATCCGGGAACTGCTCTCGGAAATCCTGAGCGACGAAGGCCATGTGGTCGAGGTCGCCGAGAACGCGCAGCAGGCACGCGAGTACCGGGCGGGCACTACCCCTGATCTCGTACTGCTTGATATCTGGATGCCGGATACCGATGGCGTGACGCTGCTCAAGGAGTGGTCCGCGCAAGGCCAGCTGACCATGCCCGTGATCATGATGTCGGGCCATGCCACCATCGACACCGCGGTCGAGGCCACCAAGATCGGCGCCCTGAATTTCCTGGAAAAGCCGATCGCGCTGCAGAAGCTGCTGTCGGCCGTGGAACAGGGCCTGGCCCGCGGCATCGAGCGCCCGCGCGCGGCGGCCGCCGTGGCGCCGGCACCGGCGGTGCCTGCCATCGACGCTGCGCTGGCGCCTGCTGCCACCGAGGCCGGCGGTGAAGCCGCGCCCAATGGCAGCAACGCGGCCCGTCCGCCCGAAGCGGAAATGCATTTCTCGTTCGACATGCCGCTGCGCGAGGCGCGCGACCTGTTCGAGCGCGCCTACTTCGAGTACCACCTGGTGCGCGAACACGGCAGCATGACGCGAGTCGCCGAGAAAACCGGCCTGGAGCGCACGCACCTGTACCGCAAGCTCAAGCAGCTTGGCGTGGAACTGAGCCGCAACAAGCAGGAACCCGCGGAACAGTGATGCAATGAACGCTTGACGGGCACCTGATACGTTGTTATAGTTTCGCTTCTTTGGCCCGGTAGCTCAGTCGGTAGAGCAGAGGATTGAAAATCCTTGTGTCGGCGGTTCGATTCCGTCCCAGGCCACCAGAACATCAGAAGCCCGACTCATCCGAGTCGGGCTTTTTGTTTTGGCGCCGCCGTTTTGGCTCAACCGTTGCGGGACGTTGCTATCCGTCCGTGCGGTACAACCCAGATCTAAAAACTTTTGACTTGGCTGCCGATAGACATATCTTTACGATTGCCTGACGCTGAACAGTAGCCGGTATCGCGCACACAGAATGCGCGGCCGGGTCAGGCTGTTTCTATTTGGGGGTCAATATGGATACGCTGTCCGAGGCACGAATTGGCTGGCCGCAGGAACCCGACGCCGCCGAGCGCGGCATCTGGAAGAGCACCATGGCCGCGGCCAGCCAGGCGCTGGGCGCAGCAAGGAATGTGCAGCAGGCCATGGCGCAGACGCTGAAGCTGCAGCAGAAGATCCGCGCATTGCGTGATGAACTGCACCACGTCGAGGCCGAGCGCGATGTCTACCGCGAACTGCACGCGCGTACCGTGGATGAACTCCACCAGGCTGTCGATCGGAGCCCCGCCGAAATGAAGCGGCTGCGCGCCGAAGCCGAAACGCTGCAGATCCGCCACCGCGCCTACAAGCTGCTCGTGCAGCATTACATGCGCATCGGCACGCCCATCGATCCCAAACTGTTCGCCGAACAGCGCAGTCGCGTGCAGCAGCACATCCTATTCCAGCGCCGCCGCGGCATTCCTGTCGCGAAGATCGGCGTGGAGGATATCGCCTTCCTGTTGCGCTGAGCGCGGCGGCAACCGCTGAACCGGGAACGCCTTGCACGCGCGCTGATTCGATACCTGCGGTCTGTTCACAAGATCGCGTGGGCGCATTGACGCCCATGGCCGCGGGCGGAACACTTCGCCTTCCGGCGCGCCATGTTTGGGCGCCAGTTTCGCCCCCGATCGAGGCGTCGTCTCAGGCGACGTTGCGCATCCCGCTGCCACGCTGCTGTCGTCCTCTCTTTCGGCCTGGTGTCCTGTTCCGTGCAGGACATGCCCGCACCCTGGCCAGATATGCCCCTGAAGACCTTGCGCCGCGCGACGCGGCCGCCCCGCATGACCCGACTGTTGATGACCGGCAACCCGGGAGCGCAGCAGTGAGTACGCTTTCGCGCCGGCTGGTGGCAGAGGGACTGGGTACGGCATTGCTGATCGCCGTGGTGGTGGGTTCGGGCATCCGCGCCGAGCGGCTGGCGGACGGAAATATCGGCCTGGCATTGCTGTGCAACGCGCTGGCCACCGGTGCCGGGCTCGTGGCGCTGCTGGTCGCGCTCGGGCCCGTGTCCGGCGGGCACTTCAACCCCGTGGTGAGCCTGTCGGCGCTGGTGCAGGGCACGCTTTCGCCGCTGAACGCACTCAGCTACGCGCTGGCGCAGGTCGGCGGCGGCATTGCCGGCGTGATGGCCGCGCATGCCATGTTCGGCGAACCGGTGCTGGCGTGGTCGGCCCACAGCCGCACGGGCCTGCCGATGTGGTGGAGCGAGTTCGTGGCGACGTTCGGGCTGGTCGGGGTCGGCATCGGCACGCTGCGCAGCCGGCCGGCCCTGGTGCCGTTTGTCGTGGCGGGCTACATCACCGCCGGCTACTGGTTCACGTCATCGACGTCATTCGCCAATCCGGCGCTGACCATTGCCTGCGCCATGACCGACACCTTCACCGGCATCCGTCCCGTCGATGTGCCGGGCTTCGTGCTCGCGCAGATTGCCGGAGGACTGAGCGCTACGCTGCTATTCCACTGGCTGTGCCGCAAGCCGGTCGCGCAAACGGAAGCAGCGGCCGCGGCGCACTGGCGCCAGGGCAAGCCGGCCGTTACCAGCGCCGATTGAGCTGCACGCCGAAGATAGAGCCGCTGTTCTGCATAGCCCAGGCTTCGGCCGGCGGCCTGAAGGCAATGCCATCGACATCGGTAGCGCGGCTGTAGGTATAGAACGCACGCAGGTTCGCATTGCCGGCGGACTTGCCCAGCGTCAGCGTCGGCGCGACGGTCAGCGCGGTGCGCTGGCCGCTGGCGCCGAAACCGGAAGAGATCTGGTCGCGCGCGACTTCGAAGACCAGCTTGAACTGGTCGCTGGCCACATAGGCCGGCCGGATTCGCGTAGCGGCCCATTGCAGCGTGCCGACCGGCGAACGGTCGAACTGCATGCTCGATTCGACCGAGCCGCCGAGCCCGGACTTGCCCTTCCATTCGAGCGATTCCGCGACACGCACGCGCGACAGGGATGGCCCCATGCCCGTGTAGCCCGCCATGGCGCTGCGCGCGCCGGAACCGAACTGCAAGCCGACACGGTTGGTTCCCGCCAGCACGCCTTTCTGCTCATGCATCGCCGACGCCCACCAGGCGCTGCCCGAATCGGCGGCCAGCGATTGGGTCTCGACACGGGTGAAGCCGAGCTGCACCGAGCCCTGCGGATTGGTCGAGATCGGCGCCGTGCGCAGCGAGTGGTAGCTCGGCAGGTTCTGCCCGTTCTGGTCGTTGCGGGCGGTGTACTGGTAGTTCAGGCCGATGTCGCCAAGTACGCGCGCATTGTCCACGCCGAAGCGCATGGCCGCGGAATTGGGCGGCAGCAGGCCGGACGACATCAGCAACGGGTCGCCGTCGCGGCGGCCCGCCCACATGGTGGCGCCGTCCAGCACCGACAGGCCATTCACTGCCGTATAGAACTGCGGCACCAGCGCGTAGGGATCGACCGCCGCGGGCCGGCCGTTGATGGACGTGGCGTCGGTGCCGCGGGCCTGGGCGATCAGCATGACCTGGGCACCGCCATCGAGGTCGAGCACCGACTCGCGGATCTTGACTTCGCCCGAGCTGCGGCAGGCCAGGCCATGGCCGATGCCCGTGGACAAGGCGCCGCCGGCACAGGCGCGCATGGTGGCGTCGCGCTCTTCGGCGGCGGCACGACCGCTGTAGCTGAGGCGCCAGACCGAGTCCACCGCGGCATCATCGGCGGGGAGCTGCGAGCGCAGGACCGGCGGCGCGTCGCTCGGCGTGGCATCGCCACTTTCGCCTTGCGCGGGCGGTTCGGCCACGAAGTGCCCGAGCCTTGCGGGAAACAGCACCACGGGAGCGGGCGCCGGGGCGGCGGAATCGGGCGGACCGACGAAGTCATCAGACGGCGCAGCGGCTTCTGCCGCCGGTACGTCGGCGGCTGGCGGCGTAGCGGGCTGACGCGCAGCCTCGGGCGCCTGTTCGCCGGCGATCAATGCGCCGAGCGGGTCATCGGCTGGCGTGGCCATGGCCACCACGGTCGGAACGGGTCGCGCTTCCTGTATGCGTGGCGGGGCCAGGGACTGGATGTTCTGCGGCGTCTGCGCGCACGCGGTCATCCCCCAGGCAGCCAGTACGGCAACACTCAGGCGGCGGCGGGGAAAACGGCGGCAGGAGGCAGCAAGAAATTCGGACAACATGCAACGAGCGGACCGGAACCACGGACCACCGGTACGGGGTCCTTTTTTTAACAGTCGCACGATTTGACTGCAAGCCGGGTTACAAAATCCATCGCAACGTTGGCCTTCTCACAATACGAAAAGCCAGTGCTGCGGCACGCCTTTGCGCGAGTTGTCCCCACTGTGGACAAGCGCAACAGGACTAGCGAAAACCCGGACACCCGCAGGGCTCCGTGCCGAAAAAGGCACCGCTATAATCGGTGGGCTTGTCTTTCGGGTAAGACAGCCGCGGCCTGTTACGAACGGGTGCCTCGATGGCGGTTGTGCAAGGTCACCTATCGTCCCGGCATTGCAAGGGTTCCCGTCCGTAACAGGCACAGCGTTGCGCCCGCGGCACCATCCCGGCCATGGGCGCGTCACGGTCCGGCGCAAGGCGCGATGACACGATCGGCGTCCCAGGCCCGCATCCGCACCAATATCTATAAAAGAGGAGAAGTTAATGCAGCGTCGTTCCTTCCTGTTGAAAGCGTCGGCCGTGGCCGCAACCGGGGCACTTGCCGCATGTGGCAAGGATGAAAAGGCCGCAGCGCCGGCCGCAAGCGCCCCAGCCGCCCCGGCCGTCGTCGGCAGCAACCCTGCCGTGGAATGGCGCCTTGCATCGAGCTTCCCCAAGTCGCTGGACACCATCTTCGGCACCGCCGAACTGCTGTCGGCCCGCGTCAAGGAACTGACCGATGGCAAGTTCAACATCAAGGTCTTCGCGGCCGGCGAAATCGTGCCGGGCCTGCAGGTCCTGGACTCGGTGCAGAACAACACCGTGCAGATCGGCCATACCGCGGGCTACTACTACTTCGGCAAGAACCCGACGCTGTGCTTTGATACCACCGTCCCGTTCGGCCTGACCGCGCGCCAGCAGAATGCGTGGATGCTGCAAGGCAACGGCATGAAGCTGATGCGCGAGTTCTTCAAGGAATACAACGTCGTCAACTTCCTGGGCGGCAACACCAACGCGCAGATGGGCGGCTGGTTCCGCAAGGAAATCAAGACCGTGGCCGACCTGCAGGGCCTGAAGTACCGCATTGCCGGCTTTGCCGGCGTGGTGCTGTCGCGCCTGGGCGTGGTGCCGCAGCAGATCGCCGGCGGCGACATCTACCCGGCGCTGGAAAAGGGCACCATCGACGCGGCCGAGTGGGTGGGCCCGTACGATGACGAGAAGCTCGGCTTCTACAAGGTGGCCCCGTACTACTACTATCCGGGCTGGTGGGAAGGCAGCGCGCAGCTGTCGTTCTACGCCTCGGCCAGCGAATTTGAAAAGCTGCCGGCGCTGTACAAGCGCGCGCTGGAAACCGCCACCATCGAAGCCCACACCATGATGATGGCCAAGTACGACACGGTCAACCCGCAGGCGCTGGCCCGCCTGCTGGAAAACGGCGTGAAGCTGCGCCCGTTCTCCAAGGAAATCATGGAAGCCTGCTTCAAGGCCACCCAGGAAGCCTACGCCGACGAAGTCGCCAAGAACCCGTCGTTCAAGAAGATCTACGACGACTGGCGCGTGTTCCGCAACAACGAGGCCGCCTGGTTCAACGTGGCCGAGCAGGCATTCGCGCAGTTCAGCTACGCACGCAAGCTGTAATTTCGCCACGCGGGGGCAGGCTGCCCCCTCGGCGCAAACCCCGTGTTCCCGTGAGGGCACGGGGTTTTTGTTTTACGTGAGTGCAATGCCTGGGCCTGCAGCGGGCTCCGGCAATAAAACACCCCCGCCGGTAGAATCGCGCGCAGATCTATCGGAATTCCCCATGCAACTCGGCATCCTTTACGCACTACTGGCCTACACCATCTGGGGGCTGCTCCCGCTCTACATCAAGTCGCTGCCCGGCATCGCACCGGCCGAAATCCTGCTGCACCGGATGGTCTGGTCGCTGGTGTTCCTGGCCGTCGTCCTGGCCGCCCGGCGCCAGTGGGCCTGGCTGGGCAAGGTGGCCACGGACCGGCGCCTGATCCTGTCCTTTGCCGCGAGCGCCGCGCTGCTGTGCGGCAACTGGTTCATCTATATCTGGGCCGTGTCCGCCAATCGGGTGGTCGATGCCAGCCTGGGCTATTTCATCAACCCGCTGTTCAGCGTGCTGCTGGGCGTGGTGTTCCTGCACGAGCGGCTGCGGCCGGGGCAATGGCTGTCGATCGCGGTGGCGGCGGCAGGGGTCGCCTGGCTGACCGTGGCATCGGGCCAGCTGCCGTGGATTGCCCTGGCGCTGGCGGCCACCTTCGGCGGCTATGGGCTGCTGCGCAAGACGGGAGCCCTTGGGGCGCTGGAAGGGCTGTCTCTCGAGACCCTGCTGCTGTTCCCGCTGGCCGCCGCGGCACTGGCCTACCTGTTTGCAACCGGCCAGGACAGCTTCCGGCACGCAGCACCAGGTACGCAATTCCTGCTGTTGATGGCGGGGCCGGTCACCGCCGTGCCGCTGCTGTTCTTTGCCGCCGGTGCCCGCCGTATCCCGCTGTCCCTGCTTGGCCTGCTCCAGTACACGGGCCCGACGCTGCAGCTGCTGCTTGGCGTCTGGCTATGGCATGAGCCGTTCCCGCCGCAGAAGCAGCTGGGTTATGCGCTGATCTGGGTGTCCCTGGCCTTGTACGCGGCCGAAGGGATTTGGGTCAGTACCCGACAGAAGCCGGAATCCATTAGCGCGAACGATGAACCCATCAACAATTAGCCACACCTCATTCGTGAGGTAGATGAAATTGACTGCACGAACGCAGAATCAGGGTCCAATTCCATCAGCCAGATTAATCAACGATATAAAAATTTACCTACCATCATAAATAGCATCTATGGATAGGGGCGTCCCCCATCCCTGTACCGCATGCCCGCGACCCCGTCCCCGCCCAGCGAACCGGCCATCCAGCGCAAGATCATCCATTGCGACTGCGACTGCTTTTACGCGTCGGTCGAAATGCGCGACGACCCGTCGCTGCGCGGCCGGCCCATGGCTGTCGGGGGAGCCGCGGACCGGCGTGGCGTGATCGCTACCTGCAACTACGAGGCGCGCGCGTTCGGCGTGCGCTCGGCCATGTCGTCGGCGCAGGCCCTGCGGCGCTGTCCGGACCTGCTGATCGTGCGCCCGGCCATGGACAAGTACCGCGAAGTCTCGCGCCGGATCTTTGCGATCTACCGCGAGTACACGGCCCTGGTCGAACCGCTTTCACTGGACGAGGCTTATCTCGATGTGAGCGAGTGTCCGCACCATGGCGGCAGCGCCACGCGCATTGCCGAGGAAATCCGGCGCCGGGTGCGGGAGGAGGTGGGTGTCACGGTATCGGCAGGGGTCGGACCGAACAAGTTCGTCGCCAAGATCGCGAGCGACTGGAACAAGCCCGACGGGCTGTTCGTGGTGCGGCCGGCGGCAGTGGATGCCTTTATCGCCGTGCTGCCGGTCGGACGCATCCATGGTGTGGGCACGGTCACCGCGGCCAAGCTCAAACGCCTTGGCGCCGAGACCTGTGGCGATCTGCGGGACTGGCCGGCGGACCGGCTGCATCGCGAGTTTGGCCGCTTCGGCGCACGGCTCTACAACCTGTGTCGAGGCGTCGATCCCCGCACGGTATCTCCCGAGCGCGAACGCAAGTCGATCAGTGTCGAGGAGACCTATGCAGACGACCTGCCGGACCTGCAGGCCTGCCTGGCGGAACTGGAACCGCTGGTCGCCATGCTGGAGGTCCGCATTGCGCGCGCGCAGGCGCATGACACCATCGACAAGCTCACCGTGAAGCTGCGTTTCTCGGACTTCCGCCAGACCACCGTGGAATGCCGTGGCCATGCGCCGGACCGCGGCACCTACGCCCGCCTGCTAGCCGAGGGCCACGCGCGGCGCGGACTGCCGGTGCGATTGCTCGGTGTCGGTGTCGGGACCAGTGACCGCGATACGGCGCAACTCGAACTGTTTCCCTGAGTCATATTCACCCGATAAATCAAAATCGCATAAAAATCCGCTAGTTGATTTTTAGCATAAATAATCTACTGCAGATCGTTGCGCATGATCAGCAGCCAGGGCATGTGCGAGTTCGTGACGCCATCGAGCCTGCCCGAATCCCCCAACTCGATCTCCTCCATCGACACAGACTGCTGGACGTTGCCGCCAATGGCCTTCACCAGGCGCGCGGCGGGATCCACCGACACCACGATGTCGCAATGCATGGGCGTCGTGCCAAAGCCGATACCGGCGATGTCCTCGAGGTATCTTTCGCGGCCGCGCGGCGCACAGATGATGTCGCCCGTCCGTGGCAGCGCAGGAACGGGTTCGAGATGAAAGGCGGGCCGGGGCAGGATCCCGTCGCGCGCATCCACGACATACATGGAATGTGACTGGCCGGTCAGGAACTGGCGCTCGTCGAGTCCGGCCTTGCGCAGGACCCAGGAAATGAATACCGCCGACCAGGCCCAGGACGGCTGCGTGACCTGCGTGCAACGGGGCACCTGGCCCACGATGCCCCAGTAGCGCCGCGCCATCTGGCAGCCCAGTGGCGTGGCTTCCATGCCGGTGCCGTCGGGGAACGAGACACAGCCGGACTCGGCGCCATCGGCATCCGTTTCCTGGTCGGCGGAGCCTTGGGCAGGCGCGCCGGCATCTGCCGAAAGCGGCGCCTCATCCGGCTGCGGCGCCGGCAGGGGACTGAACGTCACGCAGGCGGTATCGTCGCGGCCCAGGCGCACGGTCTGCGAGCCCCAGCGCCGCCATTCCTGTATGGCGATTTCCACGATGCGTTCGCGCGTGGTTGCCCCCGGCGTGGTCGCGGGACGTTCCATGTCGGGGAGCGGAGCCGCCTGCGGGCGCGCCGGTTCGCTCACCGTGCTGCAGCCGGCGAGGCATGCCAGGGCCACGGCGGCGCACAGGACCCAACCCCGGGCCTGTGGAAAAACCTGTGGAATCCACTGTGGAGAGCGCTGTGAATAACGCTGTGGAAATATGGCCTGGTCCCAACTGGGAAGCATGTGGCCCCCAATGATGTGCCGCACACGCTGCGGCCTTGATCAAGCGCGCCTGAACGGCAGTTTGCCAGTCTGGCCGGCCAGCCGCGGGATGGGCCGGTCCGGGGTGCAGCGGTCGCTGCAGAAGTATCTTGCCAGTGCTGTGGATAACGTTTCCCCGCCCGGCGCGCACCAGCGCCCTCGGGCGACACGGTGGCGGCATGGCGGGGTCATGCAAAGCCGGGGTGCCGCAGTGGCCCGCCAGGCTTTCCGGGCTTACTGATTGACGGCGTCCTTGAACTTCTGGCCAGCCTTGAACTTCACCGTCTTGGCTGCTTCCACCTTGATTTCTTCGCCGGTGCGCGGGTTGCGGGCCATGCGCTCGCCGCGCTCGCCCTTGCTGAACGTGCCAAAGCCGACCAGGCTCAGCGTATCGCCCTTGGCAACGGCGTCCATGATGGCCGACAGGGTCACGTTCAGTGCCTGCTCGGCCTTTGCCTTGGTCAGACCGTCCACGCCAGACGCGATAGCGTCGATCAGTTCGGTTTTCGTCATGCTTCACTCCGTATCGAGTTGATAAAACACAGACGTCCAGACACGGTCCGCCCACGGTTGGGCCGGACCGGCAAAGACGTCGCGGGCCACATGATACCGTGCCGGACAAGGCGCACCGGATGAAGATTGTTACGAGGACCTTTCCGGAAAGCGGCTTCGGGCCGTGATTCGGCTGCCGCCGGACCATTCGGCGAGCCCGGAAGCGCGCACGGAGAGTGATGTTTACGCCCTCCGGCCCCTGAAGCGCCTTCAGGACTCCTCTGACCGCGTATACGCCCTTTACAGCCTTACGACCTCTATCGGGTGGAGGAGTGCCCTCCGTAGCGCCTGAAGGGCTCCTGGAGGCTTTCCAGAGCCTGCTACAGCATGGCCGGCCCACAGCCCACTTTCGACCGACTATTCCAACCAGCCCATGCACTATGTTGCATGGCAAGCATTCTTCTTTGGGCGGCATTCGCGCGGTGAATGATGTTGGGCGGCGTATACGTCGGTCCGCGTATACGGCTTCTGGCAATCGCGTGGGACTGCTGGAGCGTATACGCGCTGCGCCGGGTTTACGTTCGCGAACTCCCCCCAATTTCGTGCCTCGGCTGAAGGTGGCCACTGGGTTTACATCTTTCTTTTCATGTATACAAATAGTGGTAGTAGGTAAACACCGGTTATTTCTGTGGATAAGCTGGTAAACGCCAAGCTGATCAAAGGTTTACGTAAACCAGAACCACAGGGACGCAGTGTTGGCGGGCGTGGATGACTCGGGGGTCTGTGCGGGGGTGCCCGTGTCGAGGGCCTGACTTGTTCCTGTCGCGTCCCCAGGCCAACCCCAGGCGGCCCACACGCAATCCGGCTGCTTATCCACAGAAACGGCCGGCCTTATCCACATTCCAGTGGCTGCGTATACGGTCCTGCCAGATCGATGACCTGCCCCTTCAGTAGTGATTCGGCGTATACGTGGCGCTAGCCATGAGACTTGCGTATACGGTCCCCGGGCGCCCCGGTATCATCCCGATCGCGTCGGCGCGACCCGCGCCTGCAACGCAATGGAAAGCGAACAGCACGGGAAGGCAAATGGCGGACAAGGCAAAGCGCAAGGACAGCGGCAAGGAAAGCAAGGCGGGCAAGTCGGCGAGCGACCGCATCGAGGTGCGCCAGTCGGGCGTGCATGGCAAGGGCGTTTACGCGATTGCGCCGATCGCGGAGGGAGAGCGGGTGATCGAGTACAAGGGCGAGCACATTTCCTGGAAGAAGGCCCTGGAACGCCACCCGCACGACCCGAACGATCCCAACCACACGTTCTATTTCAGCCTGGACGACGGCAGCGTGATCGACGCCAAGTTCGGCGGCAACCGCGCGCGCTGGATCAACCATGCCTGCGCCCCGAACTGCGAGGCGCGCGAGAAGAAGGGCCGCGTATTTATCCATGCGCTACGCGATATTGCCGCGGGCGAAGAGCTTTTCTATGACTACGGGCTGGTAATCGAGGCCCGCTATACGAAGAAGCTGAAGAAGGAATTCGAGTGCCGCTGCGGCAGTGCGGAGTGCCGCGGCACCATGCTGGCGCCCAAGGGCAAGAAGTCGGGCGGCAAGTAAGTGACGCTACGCCGTACTCCGCATCAGGCGGCCACCCCGGCCGCCTCGCACGGGATGCGGATCACGAAGCGCATGGTCGGGCGCCGTTCGCAGCCGGCACCCGGTTCCGCGGACGCGGAGGCCTCGGCCGGCACGTCCTCGATGCGGATGGTGCCGTGGTGCAGGCCGATGATTTCATGCACGATCGCGAGCCCCAGCCCGGCGCCGGCAGTCTGTGCCGCCGGAGCCTGATCGCCCTGGCGGTCGCCACGGAAGAAGCGCTTGAAGACCTCTTCGCGCCGCTGCGGGGCGATGCCGGGGCCATTGTCTTCCACCATCACCACCGCCATGCCGCGGTTGCCGAGTGCCTCGCCGCCCGCGCGCACCGTGATGCGCCCGCCCGGGGGCACGTACTTCACGGCGTTGTCGATCAGGTTGGACAGCGCTTCGCGCATCAGCAGCCGGTTGCCGCGGACCATGGCCGGCGAGCTGCAGGTAAAGGTCGGGCCGGGCAGGACCTCGAAGCCCAGGTCCAGGTGGCGCGCCAGCGCCTGGGGCACCCATTCCGCGCCGGTCTCGAAGGCCAGCTCGGCCAGGTCGAAATACTCCACCGGACCCAGCCGCTCCAGCGACAGCCCGGGCTCCGCGCGGGCCAGCGACAGCAGCTGGTTGGACAGGCGCACGGCGCGGTCGGAGGCGGTCTGCAGCTCGCGCAGCGCATGGCGGGCCACTTCGAGCGAATCGGCCTCCATGGCCCGGTCAGCGTGCAGCTTCACGGCTGTCAGCGGCGTGCGCAGCTGGTGCGCGGCATCGGCAATGAACTTGCGCTGGGCGTCCAGCGCATCCCGCAGCCGCGACAGCAGTGCATTCAGGCCGCGGATCAGCGGCGCCACCTCGGCCGGCACCTGGGTTTCGTCGAGTGCGGCCAGCGAGCGCGCAGTCTGGCGGTTCAGCTTGTCGGTCAGGATCTGCAGCGGCACCAGCTCTTCCTTGAGCACGTGCGAGAGGATCAGGCTGCCCACCAGCAGCAGCAGGATCAGCGGCACCGACACCGATAGCAGGATCTCGTTGGCCGCGGTCTCGCGCCGGTCCAGCAGTTCCGCCACCTCCACCACGATGGGGCCGCGCGCCAGCTTGCCGTCTTCGCTGGTGCCGAGTTCGTCGGTGGCGGCGCTCGGCAGCATGACCGGAAGCCGGACCGCGCGTACCTGGCGGCCGCTGAACCAGGCATAGAACAGGCGTGCGTCATGCAGCGTGGTCTGGCCGGTGCCATAGCCGAGCCACGTGTCCATGCCGCCGATCAGGCCGTCCGGGCCATGGATGCGCCAGTAGATGCGGTCGGTGCCCTCGGCCTCGACCAGCGTCTGGGCGATCATCGGGATGTCCTGCTCCAGCCGCGGCCCGGCAATGCGGATCTGCTGCGCGATGCTATTGGCCACGCCATACAGCGCGCGGTCGAATACCTGCGTGGTGTAGTGCGCGGCCAGCCAGTAGGAGAGCGAGCCGCTGACCAGCACCAGCGCGAACAGCGGCGTGGCCAGCGCGCGCAGCAGGTGTACGCGCAGGCTGGCGTTGACCGCCACGCGCGGCGCCTGGCCCATGCCGCGGCGGGCCGGTGGCGACACCGGCTGAGTACCGGGATCGGCGGCGGAGCGGGAACTACGGGAGCGCGGCCACATGGGGCGGGGAGCTTTCAGTCAGCTGGCCGGCGCGGTGCCGGCCAGCGCCACGGGCGCGCGTTCATTGGCCGGCGCGGGCCTGCAGCAGGTAGCCGAAGCCGCGCACCGTCACGATCTCGACGTCGCTTTCCTCGAGCTTCTTGCGCACGCGGTGCACATAGACTTCGATGGCGGTGTCGCCAACGGTGTCGCCGCCTTCGCCGGCCGGATGCGCGAAGGTCGCCAGGTGGTCCTGCAGCTGGGCCTTGCTAACCACGCGGCCCTGGCGCTGCAGCAGCAGTTCCAGCACCGCGAACTCGCGCGGCGACAGTTCCAGCGGCTTGCCGTCGATGAACATGCGGCGGTCGTTGCCGGACAGGCGCAGGCGGCCCAGGCGCACGTCGCGGTCGGGCACGGCTTCGCCATGCTGGCTGCGGCGCAGCAGCACGCGCACGCGCGCCTCCAGCTCGGGCAGGGCAAAGGGTTTGACGAGATAGTCGTCGGCACCGGCGTTCAGGCCGGACAGCTTGTCTTCGAGCTCGTCGCGCGCGGTCAGGATGATGACGGGGGTGGTGCGGTTGCGGGCACGGTAGCGCGCCAGCAGCGTCATGCCGTCGATGCCGGGCAGCCCCAGGTCGAGGATGACCAGGTCGTGCTGATCGCGCAGCAGGTGTTCGGTGGCGTAGACGCCGTCATGGACCACGCGCACCTGGTGGCCGGCACGTGTCAGGCCGGCTTCGACGCCGCTGGCGATCTGGCGGTCGTCTTCGATCAGCAGGATACGCATGGCGGCAGTTGGGGCAGGACGTCGGGCATGGCTGGATCAGCCGGGAAGGAAGACAGGAGGCGGCAGGCGCGGCTTGGCGCACACGCGGACACCGCGATCCACAGATTGTACAGGCCAGGGCCCTTGTCTTCCTTTCGGTTTGCCTTCAGCACCGGCCAGCGGTGCCGCGGCCAGCGCGGCCGAGCGCGCCTCAGGCCACCTGCAGCGAAGCGGCGGCCCGCTCGATGAAACGGGCCAGGTCGATGTCGCGCTGGGTCAGGCCGTTAGCGTCGTGCGTGGACAGCGTGATATCTACGCGGTTGTAGACGTTGAACCACTCGGGATGGTGGTCGGCCTTCTCCGCCTGGATGGCGACGCGCGTCATGAATGCGAACGCCGCATTGAAATCGGAGAAGGTGAAGCGCTTCTGGATGGCATCGCGGTTGTCGACGTCGGTCCAGCCGGGAAGTTCGGCGAGCAGGGTGGCGCGCACCTGGGGCGATAGGGGTGTCATGAGGGGCTCGATCAGGGGAAAGAAAAAAACCGGCCCGCCCTGGCGGGCTTGCCGGCATTGTTTCACAAAGCGGAAAACCGTGCGGTCGGCTGCTCGGGGTCAGATATCGTCGCTGTCGCCCCAGCCTTCGCGGGTGCCCACGTTGAGCACCTGGTCGCCTTCGGCCACGTCGCCCGCGCCCAGCGTCGGCAGGTTGCGCAGTTCCTGGTACAGCGGCGCAAAGTCCGGCCGGGTTGCGTCGAACAACTGTTCGAAGTCGTCGATCACGAAGTAGGTTTTCTGGAAGGTGTCGATGCGGTAGCGCGTGCGCATGATACGGCGCACGTCGAAGCCGATGCGGTTGGGGCTGGCCGAATCCAGGCTGTAGATCGACTCGCCCTGGCTGGACAGGATGCCGGCGCCGTAGATGCGCAGGCCTTCGGGCGTGCGGATCAGGCCGAATTCCACCGTGTACCAGTACAGGCGTGCCAGCATGTCGAGCGCGCCCAGGCCAGCCGCCTTGAGGCCGCCCTTGCCGTAGGCCTGCATGTAGTCGGCGAAGACCGGGTTGATCAGCAGCGGCACGTGGCCGAACACGTCGTGGAAGCAGTCCGGCTCCTGCAGGTAGTCGAGCTGCTCGGGCTTGCGCATCCACCAGCTGGCCGGGAAGCGGCGGTTGGCCAGGTGCTCGAAGAACACCTCGTCGGGCACCAGGCCCGGCACGGCGACCACCTGCCAGCCCGTGGCGCGCATCAGCGTCTCGTTGAGCTGGTCGAATTCCGGCACGCGGTCCTTTTCCATGCCCAGCGTGGCCAGGCCCTGCAGGAATTCATTGCTGACGCGACCGCGCAGCATCGACGCCTGGCGCTCGTAGAGCTTGCGCCAGATGGCGTGGTCGGTGCTGGTGTAGCGGTGGACGGGCTGCGCGATGGTGAAGTCCGGGCGCAGTTCCTGGCCGGACAGCAGGCCGGCGTCGAATTGCTCCCTGAGCTTTTCGGTCATGGTGCCCTGGAAGGCGCCGTCGAACTGGCCGGAAGCCTCCTGGACTGGGGCGCTGGCGGAAGCGAGCATCGAATTTGTCTCCTGGGTTTGGCGCGGGGCGCCGTGATGCGGTTTATCTGCGTAGTTTAGGCGTGCGTGGGTGCAATCTGGCCGCAAAATCGGCCTTCATGGCACGCTCGGCGCATATAATCCGCACCATGCTGATGATCAATGCGGAAATTGCGTATGGTTTCACTTGACCAGTTCGACCTGGCGCTGATCGCGGCCCTGCAGGCCGACGGGCGCTCCACCCACCAGCAGCTGGCCGAGCGCGTACACCTGTCGCCCAGCCAGGTCGGGCGGCGGCTTGCGCGGCTGGAAGCCGACGGCGTCATCACGGGCTATCGCGTGAGCCTGTCGACCCAGGCGCTCGGGCTCGGTGTGCAGGTCTTTATCAGCGTCAAGCTGGCGCACCACGGCGACACCATCATCGAACGCTTCGGCGAGGAAATCCTGCTGCTCGAGGAAGTGCAGGAATGCTATTCCGTGGCGGGCGAGGCCGATTACCTGATCCGCGTAGTCGTGCCCGACCTGCCCACCCTGGCTGAGTTCACCATGAAGCGGCTGATGCGGGTGCCCGGCGTGGAGAGTATTCGTTCCAACATTGTCCTGACCGCGCTCAAGTGCGAGGGCGCCTTGCCGCTGTCGCACCTGCGCTGAATTTTTTGTCGGCCGCGTTGCAGGTTTGCGTGCCGGCCTTGCACTCCCAAACGTCACATGTCACCCTCGCCGGGTGCTTTGACGGGAGGATCGCAGGATGATGGGAATCGTTGCCCGATCGGGTCGGGGACTTGGCAGGCGCGCGGCTTGCCGCGCCGTCATGGCGGGCGCGCTGGCCTGGCTGTCGGTGTCGGCCGCGCTCGCGGCGCAGGTGACGCGCTTCTCGCCGGAGGGAACGGTTCCGCAAGTGCGCCAGGTGGCGATCCGCTTCGACGAGGCCATGGTGCCAATGGGCGACGTGCAGGCGGCCGCGCCGGCGGCGCTCTCGTGTACCGGCGCCGCCACGGCGGGGCAGGGACGCTGGGTCGACGCCAGCAACTGGGTCTTCGACTTCGAGCGCGACCTGCCGCCGGGCGTGCGGTGTTCGGTGCGGATGTCCGCCAGCCTGCGCAGCGTGGCGGGCAAGCCTTACGCAGGCAAGGCCGAGTACCGGTTCGAGACCGGCGGCCCCACGGTCGTGTCCAGCCGTCCGTCGGGCGGCGAGATCGAGGAAGACCAGGTCTTTGCGCTGCGCTTCAATGGCGCCGCCACGTCGGCCTCGGTGCGCGATCACGCGTGGTGCCAGGCAGAGGGCCTGGGCGAGCGCATTCCCGTACGCCTGCTGACCGGCAAGGAGCGCGACGCCGTGCTCGAGGCCATCTACTGGAAGCGCCTCGCCAAGGACGCGCCCGATGCGATCCACCTGCTGGCCTGCCAGCAGCGGCTGCCGGCCGGGGCGCGCATGCAGCTCGTGCTCGGCGCCGGCATCGCCACGCCGTCCGGCGTTGCCGCGCGCGACGAGCGCCGCTTCGACTACACCGTGCGCGAGCCGTTCAGGGCGAGCTTCAGCTGCGAGCGCGAGCACGCGCAGTCGCCGTGCACGCCGCTGCGGCCCATGACGGTCTCGTTCTCGGCACCGCTCGCGCGCAAGCTGGCCGAGCAGGTGGTGCTGAAGACGTCGTCCGGCCCGCGCAAGCCGCAGTTCGAGGCCGATCTCGCGCCCGATGCAAGCGTGACGTCGCTGACCTTCGCCGCGCCCTTCCCGGAGAAGGCCGATTTCACGATCGAGATTCCGCGCGACCTGAAGGACGACAGCGGCCGCACGCTGTCCAACGCCGACCTGTTCCCGCTCAAGGTGTCGACCGCGGCCATGCCGCCGCTGGCCAAGTTCGCCGCGGCGCCGTTTGGCGTGGTCGAACGCTTCGGCGAACTGCCCAGGGGCAAGCTGCCGGCCGACTATCCGCCGCTGCTGCCGGTCACGCTGCGCAACGTGGAAGCCGATCTGCAGGTGCGCGGCGTGCAGGCGCAGGCAGGTACGGTGATGAAGCTCAAGGTCGATGACGATGGCGCCGTGCTGCGCTGGCTCGGCCTGGTGCGCCGCATGCACGAGACCAGCTGGACGCGCCTGGAACTCGACGCGGTACTGGCGGGCCGCTCGCCCTACGGCGTGAACAATCCGCGCAATGCGCCGTCGATCGAATCGCGCTCGGTGTCGCTGCTGGAACGTGCGGCGGGCGTGCAGAAGCTCTCGGTGCCAAAGCCTTCGGGCGATGCGCCGCGGCCGTTCGAGGTAGTCGGCATTCCGCTGCCGGAACCGGGCTTCCACGTGGTCGAGATCGCCTCGCCGATGCTTGGCGAAGCGCTGCTGGGCAAGCGTGCGCCCATGTATGTGCGTACCGCCGCGCTGGTCACCAACCTGGGCGTGCATTTCAAGCTCGCGCGCGGCGAAGGCGACGGTTCGATGAGCGGCCTGGCGTGGATCACCGCGCTTGACGATGGCAAGCCCGTGCGCGACGCCGCCGTCGCCGTGCGCGATTGCTCCGGCAGGTTGCTTGGCGAAGGCCGTACCGATGCCAGCGGCATCGCGCGTTTCGCGAAGCTCGACGATGTGCGCGGCCGCAGCTGCGACGGCAACGGCCTGTCTGGCTATTTCGTCTCCGCGCGTATCGCGGCCACGCATCCGGAGGCACGCGGCAAGGCCGACATGGCCTTCGTGATGTCCGACTGGAACCGTGGCATCGAGACGTGGCGCTTCCATGTGCCGACCGATGCCAGCGCCGCGCAGACCGTGCGCGCGCATACCGTGTTCGACCGTACGCTGCTACGCGCCGGCGAAACCGTGTCGATGAAGCATTTCATCCGCGCCGAGACCGCGCAGGGCTTTGCCTTGCCGCCGGCGAACCGCAAGCTGCCGGACACGGTGGTGATCCGCCATGAAGGCAGCGGCCAGACCTATGAGTTGCCGCTGCAGTGGCGCAACACCGCCACCGGCGGGCGCAGCGCGGAGAGCAGCTTCCAGGTGCCACCGGCGGCCAAGCTCGGGGTCTACAACGTCGAGCTGCAGGCCGAAGCCAACCACGGCGGCGATGTCGACGACGACAACGCGCGTTCCTATGCCGGCGGCAGCTTCCGCGTGGAAGCCTTCCGGCTGCCAGTACTGACCGGCACACTGCAGGCCAACGGCGGACAGGGGGGCAAGGGCGGCGCCGTGGTGGCGCCGGCCGAGCTGCCGGTCGGTGTCGAAGTGCACTACGTGTCCGGTGGCGCCGCCATCGGCCTGCCGGTGCGCGTATCGGCGCTGCTGCGCGACAAATGGGTCAGCTTCCCGGGCTACGACGAGTACTCGTTCGCGCCGCCGCGTGTCGCGCGCGAGAACGCCTCCGGCGATGAGGAGATGGACCAGGCCGACGAGGGTCAGGCCGGCGACGGCGGCCAGAAGCTGGTCGCCGACAAGCTGCCGCTGACGCTCGACAAGAACGGCAACGGCACCGTCACGCTGCGCAAGCTGCCAAAGACCGATGCGCCGCGCGACCTGGTGCTGGAAGCCGGCTTCGCCGACCCGAACGGCGAGGTCCAGACGCTGCGCCAGACCGTGCCGGTATGGCCTGCCGCCGTCGTGGCAGGCATCCGCACGGATGGCTGGGTATCGGTGAAGCAGAAGCTGGCCGTGCGCGGCCTGGTGCTCGACACGCAGGGTAAGCCGGTAGCCGATGCGCCGGTGAAATTCAACGCGCGCCTGCGCATGACTACGTCGACGCGCAAGCGCGTGGTCGGCGGCTTCTATCGCTATGACAATCGCAGCGGCAGCCGCGATCTCGGCACGGTGTGCGAGACGCGTACCGATGCGCAGGGCCGTGCGCGCTGCGATGTCACGCTGGACCAGGCCGGCCAGGTCGAACTGATTGCGATTGCGCGAGACAAGGACGGTCGCAATGCGCAGGCCGCATCCACGGTATGGGTCACGCGCCAGGGCGAGCTGTGGTTCGGCGGCGAGAACCATGACCGCATCGACGTGCTGCCAGAGAAGAAGCAATACGCACCCGGCGAGACCGCTGTCTTTCAGGTGCGCATGCCATTCCGCCAGGCCACGGCGCTGATCGCGGTGGAGCGTGAAGGCGTGCTCGAGACACAGGTGGTCGAGCTCAATGGCAGTGATCCCACCGTACGTGTGAAGGTCAAGCCCGAGTGGGGACCCAACGTCTACGTGTCGGTGATGACGATCCGCGGACGCCTGCACGAGGTGCCCTGGTATTCGTTCTTTACCTGGGGCTGGCGCCAGCCGGGCGAATGGTGGCGGGCGTTCCGCAGCGAGGGCAAGGGATACGCGGCGCCCACGGCATTGGTGGACCTGTCCCGGCCGGCCTTCCGTCTTGGCCTGGCGGAGATCCGCGTCGGCAACGAGGCGCATCGGCTCGACGTCACCGTGACGCCCGACAAAGCGTCCTATACCGTGCGCGGCAAGGCGCGCATTGCGCTGCAGGTGAAGCTGCCGGACGGCAAGCCCGCGGCCAATGGCGAGATCGCGCTGGCCGCGGTGGACCAGGCGCTGCTGGAACTGATGCCGAACAACAGCTGGGACCTGCTCGACGCCATGCTGCAGCGACGCAGCTACGGCGTGGAGACGTCTACCGCGCAGATGGAAATCATCGGGCGCCGCCACTATGGGCGCAAGGCGGTACCGGCCGGCGGTGGCGGCGGCAAGAGCCCGACGCGCGAGCTGTTCGACACGCTGCTGCTGTGGAACCCGCGCGTGCAGCTTGACGCAGATGGCAAGGCCACCGTGGAAGTGCCCCTCAACGATTCGCTGACCAGCTTCCGCATCGTCGCCGTCGCTGACCTCGGCGTGGGGCGTTTCGGTACCGGCAGCGCGACCATTGCGGCCACGCAGGACCTGCAGCTGATTTCCGGCCTGCCGCTGCTGGTGCGCGAGGACGACCGCTACCGCGCGATGTTCACGTTGCGCAATACGACAAAGCGGGCCATGACCGTGCAGGCCAGTGCACGCGCCACGCTGGTCGGCGATGCCAGCGCACCACCCGCACCACCCGCACTACCCGCGCAGACCGTGCAGATTCCCGCGGGCGAGGCGCGCGAGATCGGCTGGGATGTCACCGCGCCGGCGCTGCTCGCGTACTCGCGCAGCGGCACGATCCAGTGGGAGGTGCAGGCCGCCGAGCAAGGCGCCGGTGGCGCGGCGGACCGCATCAAGGTATCGCAGCAGATCGTGCCGGCGGAGCCCGTGACGGCGCAGCAGGCCACGCTGGCGCAACTGGCGCCGGGGCTGTCGGTGCCCGTGAAGGCGCCGCCAGGTGCGCTCAAGGATCCGGCCGGCAAGCTGCGCGGCGGCTTGCAGGTGAACCTGCAGTCATCGCTCGCGGGTGGCATGCCAGGCGTGCGCGAGTGGTTCCTCAACTACCCGTTCAGCTGCCTGGAGCAGCGCGCGTCGAAGGCCGTCGGGCTGGCCGACGGCACGGCATGGGAAGCGCTGATGAACCAGCTGCCGTCGTACCTGGATGCGAACGGCCTGGCCTCGTACTTCCCGCTGCGCAGCGACAGCCAGAGTGGCAGCGTCGCGCTGACCGCTTACCTGCTGTCGGTCAGCGACGAAGCCGCGAAAGCGGGGCTGACGCTGCGCGTGCCGGACGAGCTGCGCGCGCAGATGGAACGCGGCCTGGCGGCGTTCGTCGAAGGCCGCATCCGTCCGGATGCGTGGAGCCCTTCGGCAGCCACGATGGATCTGGAAGTCCGCAAGCTGGCCGCGCTCGAAGCGCTGTCGCGCACGGGACACGCGCAGGCACGCATGCTCGGGTCGATCCAGATCCTGCCGGCGCAATGGCCCACCTCCGCGCTGATCGACTGGACCATGCTGCTGTCGCGCATGCAGGATATCCCGCAACGTGAAACCCGCCTGGCCGAAGCGCAGCAGTTGCTGCGCGCGCGCCTGATGGTGCAGGGCACGCGGCTGGCGTTCTCGACCGAGCGCAGCGACGACTGGTGGTGGCTGATGGCCGGCGGCGATGTGAATGCCGCGCGCCTGCTCGCACTCGCCGCGGAACTGCCGGGCTGGAAGGACGAAGCACCGCAGCTTGCCACCGGCCTGATCGGGCGCCAGGTGCGCGGCGCGTGGGGCACAACCAATGCCAATGCGTGGGGCATGCTCGCGATCGCGCGCTTTGCGCAGGCGTTCGAAAAAACGGCGGTGGCGGGCAGCACGCGCCTGTCGGTGAGCGGTGGCGGGGAAGGCGCGCGCAGCTTCGACTGGAGCCGTGCACAACGCCGCGACGGCGTGGCGCAAGGCAGCGTCGACCTGCCGTGGCCGGCCGGGGAGGGCGGCGGCACGCTGCAGCTCGAGCATGCCGGCGCGGGCCATCCGTGGGCCACGGTGCGCGCCATGGCCGCGGTGCCCCTGTCGGGTCCGCTGGCCGCCGGCTACCGGGTGCGCCGCACGGTGACGCCGGTCGAGCAGGCGGTGTCGGGCAAGTGGTCGCGCGGTGACACGTATCGCGTAAAACTCGAGATCGATGCGCAGGCCGATATGACGTGGGTGGTGGTGAGCGATCCGGTGCCGGCGGGCGCAACCATCCTCGGCAGCGGCCTGGGACGTGATTCGGAGATCGCCACGCGCGGCGAGCGGCGCAAGGGCATGGCCTGGGCCGCCTACACCGAACGCACGCCGCAGGCCTACCGCGAGTACTACGAGTACCTGCCCAAGGGCGCGATCTCGGTCGAGTACACGGTACGCCTGAACAATGCCGGTGATTTCGCGCTGCCGCCGACGCGCGTCGAAGCCATGTACGCACCGGACGTGTTCGGTGCCGCGCCGAATGCGCGCCTGGCCGTAGGGGCTCGCCCATGAGCTGGCTCGCGCTCATGATGCCGGCGCGCGTGCGCGAGTGGTGGCTGGCCGGCACCCTGGCGGGCCTGGTCTACGGTGCCTTGCTGGTGCAGGTATCGATGGAGTTGCCGGACGGCGCGCCGTTGACCGGGCAGATTGCAATGCAGCCCGCGTGGAAGACCGCGATGGCGCTGATGCTGGCGCGTGCCGCGTGGTTCCATCGCCCGCTGGGCGAGCGGCGCTGGCTGGTGATTGCGCTGGTGTGCTCGGCGATCGGGGATTTCCTGCTTGCCGTGCCCGCGCTGCGCGTCTCGTTCGTGGGCGGGCTCGGTGCGTTCCTGCTGGCGCACCTGGCCTATCTGCGCGTGCTGGTGCCGCTCGCGGGGGACTGGCGCGCGCACCGGCTGATCGCGTGCGGCGCGATGATCGGCGTGGCGGGTACGATGCTGGGCCGCTTCTGGCCCAACCTGGGCTCGCTCGCGGGGCCGGTCACGGTGTACGTCATCGTGCTGGCGGCGATGGTGTGCGGCGCGCTGGTGGCGAAGCTGCCGACGCCGCTGACGGCGCTCGGCGCGCTGTGTTTTGCGGCCTCGGACATGATGATCGGCATTGCACGCTTCCTGGTGCCGTTCGACAGCTTCCAGCTTGGCATCTGGTGGACGTATGCGGCGGCGCAGGTGCTGATCGTCGCGGGCATCGTGGCCAGGCGCCCAGAGCGTGCGACATGAAGCGGTTCGTGGCGTCGTCCGTCTGCATGGCTGCAGTGATGCTGGCCTCGATAGCGTTGCCGGCGCACGCACTGCCGTCCTTCACGCAAGTCCGGGCCGACTGGCGCAGCAGTGACGTGGTCATCACCGACCGCAACGGCGAAACCGTTGCGCGCGTGCGCGACGATTTCCGCGTGCGCCGCGGTGATTGGGTCACGCTCGCGGAAACCTCGCCGGCGCTGCGCACGGCCATCGTGCTGTCGGAAGACAAGCGCTTTTACGCACACAGCGGCGTCGACTGGCAGGGCGTGGCCGCGGCGGCCTGGGCCAATCTCTGGAACACGCGCACGCGCGGCGCTTCCACGCTGACCATGCAGCTGGCCGGGCTGCTCGATGAAGACCTGCGCAGGCCGGGCAGCGCGGGGCAGGGCCGCAGCGTCACGCAGAAGCTGGGGCAGGCCGCCGGCGCCGCGTCGCTCGAGCGGAGCTGGAGCAAGGACCAGATCCTCGAGGCGTATCTGAACCTGGTGCCGTTCCGGGGCGAACTGGTCGGCCTTTCGGCGATGTCGCAGGCACTGTTCGGCAAGTTTCCGCAAGGGCTGGATGCGCGCGAAGCGGCGCTGGCCGTGGCGCTCGTGCGCGCACCCAATGCCGGCGCCGCGCAAGTCGCGCGACGCGCGTGCGGGATCCTGCGCGAGATGCGCGTGCCGCGCGAATGCGAGGGGCTGGAGGGCTTTGCGCAACTGGCGCTGCTGCGCACGGGCAGCGTCGCGCAGGGCGGCACGGCCGCATCGCCGCAGCCAAGGCAACTGGCGCCGCACCTGGGGCGGATGCTGACGGGCCAGGCGCGAGTGCAAGCGGGTCCCGGAGTACCGGTGCCGCCGTACCTGCGCTCCACGCTGGATGCGGGGCTGCAGCGCGTGGCCGTGGCGAGCCTGCAGCGGCATCTGCGCGAACTGGCCGGCCGCCACGTGGAAGACGGCGCGGTGGTGGTGATCGACAACGCGAGCGGCGACGTGCTGGCCTACGTGGGCTCGTCGGGCGAATTGTCCGGCGCGGCACAGGTGGACCACGCGCAGGCGCTGCGCCAGGCCGGCTCGACGCTGAAGCCATTCCTGTACGAGCAGGCATTGGAGGAGCGCAGGCTGACGGCGGCTTCGCTGCTCGATGACCGGCCGGTCAACCTGCCCGCTGGCGGCGGACTGTACGTGCCGCAGAACTACGACCATCGCTACGCGGGCTGGGTCAGCACGCGCGCGGCGCTGGCGGCATCGCTGAACGTGCCGGCCGTGCGCACGCTGGTGATGGTGACCCCGCACCGCTTCCACAAGCGCCTGGTGGCGCTGGGCCTGCCGCTGACCGAGGCCGGCGACTACTACGGCTACAGCCTGGCGCTGGGCAGCGCGGATGTGTCGCTGCTGGCGCTGACCAATGCGTATCGCGCCCTCGCCAATGGCGGCCGCTATGGCCCGGTGCGCATGCGCGCCGGCATGGCACCCATGCCACCGACGGCGGTGATGTTGCCGGCGGCGAGCTATGTGGTCGGCGACATCCTCTCCGACCGCCATGCGCGCGCGCGCACCTTCGGTCTCGACAGCCCGCTGACCACGCGTTTCTGGACCGCCGTGAAGACCGGTACCAGCAAGGACATGCGCGACAACTGGTGCATCGGCTGGTCGCAGCGCTACACCGTGGGCGTGTGGATCGGCAACGCCAGCGGGGCCAGCATGCATGACGTGTCCGGCGTGTCGGGCGCGGCGCCGGTCTGGCACGACGTGATGGAGGCGCTGCACCGTTCGCAGCCGAGCATGGCCCCTGGCGCGCCGGCGGGTGTCGAGCGGGTGGCCCTGGCCTTCTCCGATGACCTTGAGCCCGCGCGCGAGGAAGTGTTCCTGGCAGGCACGGCGCTCACGCGCGTCAGTGTCGGGACATCGTCCGCGCGGGCTGGCGTGCCGGCCATTGCAAACCCGTCCGACGGAACCATTTTCGCGCTCGATCCCGACATGCCGCCGTCGGCGCAGCGCGTGTGGTTCCACGCCGAAGGCGTGTCCGGCCAGACCGCGCGCACGGTGAGCTGGCGCATGGATGGCAAGCCGCTCGGGCGCGGTGGCGAAGTATCGTGGCTGCCGTGGCCCGGCCGCCATCAGGTGGAGCTGCTGGACGCGGCCGGCAAGGTGGTGCACCGCATCGGCATCGAGGTGCGCGGCGCCGTCGTTACGCCTGGCAAGGCGAGTGGGTCAGCGCGGCGCTGAAGCGGGGCCGCGCGCTTTCAGGAAGTCGACGAACACACGCAGCTTGGGTGGCATCAGCATGCGGCCCGGGTAGTAGAGATAGAAGCCGTCGAACGTTGGCTGCCAGTCGTCGAGGACCGTGACCAGCTCGCCCGAGGCGAGCGCCGCCGCGATGTGCGACGGAAATTCGTAGACCAGTCCGAGTCCCGCCAGCGCCGCCTGGTGCAGCATCGTTTTGTCGTTGGCGATCATCGCCGCGCGCGTCTCGACGGTGACGACGCGACCGCCTTGCGGGCGCTCGAAGAATTCCCAGCGGTACACCTGGCCCGTCGCGCCGAAGCGGTATTGCAGGCAGGCATGCGCGTGCAGGTCGCGCGGCGATTGCGGCGTGCCATGGCGCGCCAGGTACTCGGGCGACGCGGCCACCACGAAGCGCATGGGGCCGGTCACGGGAATGGCCACCATGTCCTGCTGCAGCGCCTCGCCAAGGCGCAGGCCGGCATCGAAGCCTTCGGCGATCAGGTCGACCAGGCGGTCGTCGGTCACGAGATCCACGCAGATGGCCGGATAGGCGCGCATGAAGTCCGTCAGCACCGGCCGCAGCGCAATGGCGGCGGCGGTCACCGAGGAGGTCAGCCGCAGCGTGCCGGCCGGCATGTCGCGTCTGGCGCGCACGTCGTCCGTGGCGGCGCCGATTTCGGCCAGCGCCGGCTCCACGCGTGCAAGCAGCGCCGCGCCGGCTTCGGTCAGCCCGACCCGGCGCGTGGTTCGCTGCAACAGCCGCACGCCGAGGCGGCTTTCCAGATGGCGCACGGTCTGCGAGACGGCCGAGGGGCTCACGGCCAGTGCCTGCGCCGCGGCCGTGAAGCTGCCCAGGCGCGCCACGCGCACGAACGCCGCGAGCGCGGGCAGAGAATCGGCATCGATTGTGAAGTCAGGCTTCATGATGCATGCAGCGTAGCACGCTGGTTCCGGCGCCGTCGACTGGCCATACTTGCCTGCATTCGTCGCCGTGCGCGACGCCACCAGACGGGAGCCAGCATGACCGGAAATACCACTTCGATTCCTACGCGCCAACTGGGCAACCACGGGCCCACGGTCTCCGCCATCGGCCTCGGCTGCATGGGCATGAGCGATTTCTACGGCGCGCATGACGATGCCGAATCGATCCGCACGATCCGGCATGCGCTGGACCACGGCATCACGCTGCTCGACACCGCAGACATCTACGGCCCGCATACCAATGAAGAACTGGTGGGCCGCGCCATTGCCGGGCGGCGCGGCCAGGTCGTGCTGGCGACCAAGTTCGGCATCGTGCGGGACTTGTCGCAGCCGGCGGCGCGCGGCGTCAATGGCCGGCCCGAGTACGTGCGCGCGAGCTGCGAGGCGAGCCTGAAGCGGCTCGGCGTGGACCATATCGACCTGTATTACCTGCACCGTGTCGATCCGCAGGTTCCCATCGAGGAAACCGTCGGCGCCATGGCTGAGCTGGTGAAGGCCGGCAAGGTGCGCTGGATCGGCCTGTCCGAGGCCGGGGCGCAGACCATCGAGCGCGCGCACAAGGTGCACCCGGTCACGGCGCTGCAGAGCGAGTATTCATTGTGGACGCGCGATGTGGAGTTGGACGGCGTCCTGGCTACATGCGAACGGCTGGGCATCGGCTTCGTGCCGTACAGCCCGCTCGGGCGCGGCTTCCTGACCGGCGCGATCCGCAGCCCCGAGGATTTCGACGCGGATGATTTTCGCCGCACCAATCCGCGCTTCATGGGCGAGAACTTCGCGCGCAACCTCGCGCTCGTCGACAAGGTGCGTGCACTGGCGGCTGGCAAGGGCTGCACGCCGGCGCAGCTGGCACTGGCCTGGGTGCTCGCGCGCGGGCCGCAGGTGGTGCCGATTCCCGGCACGCGCCGCGTCGCCAATCTCGACGACAACCTGGGCGCGCTGGAGGTGCGGCTCGACGCAAGGGAGCTCGCCGAGATCGATGCCGTTTTCCCGGCCGGCGCAGCGGCGGGTACGCGCTATGCCGAGCATGTGATGCCGATGCTGGCGCGCTGATGCGGGTGCGGGGCCTGCCGCATAATGGCGGGTCCCGAACCGTGCCCGCCGGAGTGCCGCATGTCCCTGATTCCCCTCGATGCCGCCAGCACGGCGGCACGCTTGCCTTACCCCGAGCTGGCCGCAGCGATTGCCGACATGCTGGCCGAACTGCGCGAGGGGACGGCCATGGCGCCGCCGCGTATCGCGCTGCCGGTGGGCGATGCGCAGGACGGGGAGGGCACGCTGCTGGTCATGCCCGCGCGCAACCGGCGCCTGGTCATGACCAAGAACATCACCGTGCATCCGAACAATCCACGGCGCGGGCTGCCGAACATCCTTGGCGAAGTGGTGGTGGCCGATGCGCATACCGGCGAGCGCGTGGCGATGCTCGACGGCCCCACGGTGACGGGACGGCGCACGGCCGCGGTGTCGCTGCTGGCTGCACAGCGCTTTGCCGCGCAGCCGGATGGCGAACTGCTGATCATCGGCGCGGGCGTGCAGGCGCTGACGCACCTGGAAGCCTTTATCGCCGGACTGCCGGTGCGCCGCGTCTGGCTGCACTCGCGCACGCGCGAAAAGGCCGAAGCGCTGGCCGCGCATGCCGGCACGCTCGGCGCGCAGGCTGAGGTGGTGGATGACGTCGCTGCCGTGCTGCCGCGCGTGTCGATGGTGGTGACGGTGACATCGAGCCGCAGCCCGGTGCTGCCGGACCTCGATTGCCGCTTGTGGCGCGACGACCATTTCATTGCCGCGGTCGGCGCGTTCCGTCCCGATATGTGCGAACTGCCACCGGCCCTGTGCCACGCGGCCTCGGCCAGC
This sequence comes from Cupriavidus sp. 22TCCZM01-5, assembly GCF_057798915.1. Lineage (NCBI taxonomy): Bacteria > Pseudomonadati > Pseudomonadota > Betaproteobacteria > Burkholderiales > Burkholderiaceae > Cupriavidus > Cupriavidus sp. 22TCCZM01-5. Next base: position 11,921 of record NZ_JBYOJR010000017.1, on the reverse strand, counting down.
GGGCGGCTGCTTGCCGATACGCTGTTCGGCATCGAGGACGAGGCCGGCGACCTGTTGCAGGCCGGCATCGACTGGGCCACGGTGCAGCCGTTCGAAACCGCGATCCTGCAGGCCGACGAGATCCGCGCGCGCAGCGGCAGTCCGCTGGTGTTCAAGAGCGTCGGCTACGCGCTATGGGACCTGGCGGCCTGCGTGCTGGCGAGCCGGCAGGGCTGAGCGGCACGACTACAGGCACTACGCCGCCGCCGACGCGAGCCACGTCCGGAACAGTTCCCGCGCTGGCTCGAGGTAGCTGGCAATGGGCTCGCTGCAGCCGCCTGCATACCAGTGGCAGTAGCAGCCATGGAAGGTGGCCAGCATCAGCCGCGCCATCGCGGCCGGCATCGGCCGTTGCGGCTGCGAGAACGCGTCGACCAACGCCTGCACGTGGCTGTCCCAGCCGCGGCGGATTTCCGCACGCACGCTGGCCGGCACGCTGCCCGAAAACAGCATGCCGAGCACCACGCCCTTGGCTTCGGGACTGGCCGTGAAGGCCTGCGCCACCTGCTCGAATACGCGGTCGAGACGGCGCACCGGCGTCTCTTCTGCGCGTATGTCCGGCGCAATTTCCTGCCCGATCTGCTGGAACAAGGTGGTCGCGGCTTCAGCCAGCAGCATTTCCTTGCTGCCGAAGTGCCACAGCAGGCTGCTCTTTGCCACGCCCGCGCCGCTGGAAATCTGATCCAGCGTCACGTCTGCATAGCCGTGGATGCGGATCAGGTCGCGCGTCACCTCGAGCACGCGCAGGCGCGTCTCCAGGCCGCGGCGGTTCTTCTGGGTTGCCGACGAAGCGGACGGTGGGATGACAGGCATGGGGCGCAACAATAGGGCGTTCAGGTCACCTTTGGGACGAGTCCGCGCTGGAAATGGTGGTCACTCGAATTTGACAGTGTGACGGCATTCGAACCAAACTCCTGAATTGTACTGAACGTTCAGGACAATGCGCCCCCGTCTCGTGGACGGCAGCTTCGCCTGCCGCCCAGTTGCTTCCCCGGGCTCGCACGGAGCCAATGTCTCAAGGAGAACCGAATGCTTCACCGATATGCGGCGCTGGCCGCCGCAGCGCTGTGCCTCGCCGGCACGGCCCATGCCGCCGAAGGTCCGGGGCCAGCCACGCCCGCCACGGCAAAGGCCAATGCGGCCGTCCTTCAGCAGCTGCCTTTTGCCAACCGCCAGGATTTCGAGGACGCCCAGCGCGGCTTTATCGGCACGCTGGACAGCAACGAGATCCGCGATGCGCAGGGCCGCCTGGTCTGGTCGCTCGGGACCTACGCCTTCCTGCGCGACGCGAAGGCGCCCGATACCGTCAACCCGAGCCTGTGGCGCCAGGCCCAGCTCAACCTGAACAACGGCCTGTTCCAGGTCACGGACCGCATCTACCAGGTGCGCGGGCTCGACATCTCGAACATGACCATCATCGAGGGCGATGGCGGGCTGATCATCATCGATCCGCTGACCTCGATGGAAACCGCGCATGCGGCGCTGGACCTGTACTACAAGCACCGCCCGAAAAAGCCTGTGGTGGCGGTCATCTATACCCATAGCCACGGCGACCACTTCGGCGGCGTCAAGGGAGTCACCACGGACGAGGACGTCAAGGCCGGCCGCGTCAAGGTGCTGGCGCCGGAAGGTTTCATGGAGGAGGCGGTCAGCGAGAACGTGTTCGCGGGTACGGCCATGGGCCGGCGCGCCCAGTACATGTATGGCGCCAACCTGCCGCGGTCGGCCACCGGCCATGTCGATTCGGGACTGGGCAAGGCGGTGTCGCACGGCACCATCACACTGATCGCGCCGACCGACCTGATCGCGAAGACCGGCGAGACGCGCACCATCGACGGCGTGCGGATCGAGTTCCAGATGGCACCCGGCACCGAGGCCCCGGCCGAGATGCTGATGTATTTCCCGCAGTGGAAGGCGCTGTGCGCGGCCGAGGACGCCACCCACAACCTGCACAACCTGTACACCATTCGCGGCGCGCAGGTGCGCGACGCCAACCAGTGGTGGCGCGCGCTGGACGAGACCATCGACCGCTTCGGCGGCCGTACCGAGGTGGTATTCGCCCAGCATCACTGGCCCAAGTGGGGGCAGCAGAACATCGTGAGCTACCTTGGCAACCAGCGTGATGCGTACAAATACATCCATGACCAGTCGCTGCGCCTGGCCAACCAGGGCTTCACGCCGGCCGAGATTGGCGAGCGCCTGAAGCTGCCGCCGTCACTGGCCAGCCAGTGGGACCTGCGCGACTACTACGGCACCGTCAACCACAACGCCAAGGCCATCTACCAGCGCTACCTGGGCTGGTATGACGGCAACCCCGCCAACCTCTACCCGCTGCCGCCGGAAGAGGCAGCCAGGCACTATGTCGCGTTCATGGGTGGCGCGGACAAGGTGATCGAGCAGGCCAGGGCGTCGTACGCGCGCGGCGAGTACCGCTGGGTGGCCGAGGTCATGAAGCATGTGGTCTTCGCCGATCAGTCCAACCAGGCGGCGCGCGACCTGGAAGCCGATGCCTTCGAGCAGCTCGGCTACCAGACCGAGTCGGCCACTTGGCGCAGCGCCTTCCTGAGTGGCGCGCAGGAACTGCGCCATGGCATGCCGAAGGATTCGGGGGCGCGCACGTCGAGTCCCGATGTGCTGCGAGCCATGACCGACACCATGTTCCTGGATTACCTGGCGATCCGCCTGAATGGCGAGCGCGCAGCCGGGCAAAAGCTGGCCATCAACTGGATTCAGCCCGATACCGGCAAGCGCTATGCACTGACGGTGGAGAACGGCGTGTTCCGCTACAAGGCCGACGCCCAGCATGTTGCCCCTCAGGTAACGATAAGCATGCCGCGCCAGACCCTGGCCGGCGTGCTGGCCGGCCAGACCACGCTGCCGGCCGAGGTTCAGGCCGGACGGGCCCGCGTCGACGGCGATGCCGGCGCACTGCGTACGTGGGTAGGCCTGATGGACAAGTTCGATACCAACTTCGCCATCGTGACGCCCTGACGCAACAGGTTTGCGTCATCCGGGCGGCGATACGGGAAAAACCTGCCGCCGCCCGCCCAAACCCCTAAAGATTCGAGGGTTTTTTGCGCTACGCCGCAAAAACGTTGCGCGAATGCTGCGGTGCCGGAGGCCGAGGTCAGCCTCGATGCGGTTTTCCTACTGGTAAACCCTTTGTTTAGGGGAGCCCTTCTATGAATCAGTATCGTTGATGAAACAGTCCTGTCACCGTAGGCCGGATAATGCTCTTCGGTAGTAACCCGAAGAGGAATACGAGGACTATGAAATTGACTTATAAGAAGATGCTGGCGGCAGGCGCTGTCATGGCGCTGGCAGGTACCGCGCAGGCACAATCCGCAGGTAGCAATATCGTCAGCCTGGGCTGGTTCCGTGTCATGCCGAACAGCTCGGCAGATCCGCTCACGGTGGACAGCATCAATGGCCACCCGGTAGGCCTGACCCGCCCGAACACCGGCGCGGAAGTCGAGACCGCCGACACGCTGGGCCTTGCCTTCACGCATTACTTCACTGACAACATCTCCGGCGAGTTCGTCGTCGGCATTCCGCCCAAGCATGATGTCAAGGGCACTGGCGACTTCGCGCAATATGGAAAGCTGGGGTCGGTCCGGCAGTGGAGTCCGGCGCTGCTGGTGAAGTACCACTTCTTTGACGCCAAGACAAAGTTCCGTCCGTACGTGGGCCTGGGCGTGAACTACACGTGGTTCACGGATGAATCCATCACCAACCAGAATTTCGTCGACCATACCTTTGGCATTCCCGGCGCCAGGATGAGCGCCAATGCCGAAAGCTCGTGGAACCCGGTGTTCAATATCGGTGCCAACTACGCCATCACCGACAACTGGTTTGTCGGCCTGTCGGTGTCCTACCTGCCGCTGTCGACGCGTGCCACGCTCACCACGCAGGCGGGCGCGACGACGATCGTTTCGCACACCAAGATCAAGATCGATCCGGTGGTGACGTTCCTCAACGTGGGCTACAAATTCTGACCGGTTCGGGTTGCGGTTACGACAGATGCGAAAACGGGGCGCCCACGGCGCCCCGTTTCGCTTGGGTCGTCAGCGCACGTGGCGCCCGGTCTTACGCGGCGGACTTAACCGGATAACCAGCCTCCTCGATGGCGGCCCGCAACGCCTGCACATCGGCGCCGCTTTCCACCTTTACCGACTGTGCCGGCACATCGGCGGAAACGCGCGCGCCGGGGTCGATCTCCTGCACCGCACGCGTGATCGCGCCGACGCAGTGGTTGCACGACATGCCTTCGACCTGGAACTGGATCATGGCTGGGATCTCCTGATTGACATGGACTGGCGGCGCGATTGCCGCGACAGACGTAGTTTGAACCTTCCCATGGTGGGAAGCGCAAGCAAAACGAGGTGTCGGTCAGCACAAGGGCAGTTTGCGGCACTGAGAACATCCTTGACCTTCCTATCATGGTAAGGTCCATCATGCAGTCACCGAAACTGTGGATAAGTCCAGCGATGTCGAATGCCAGCCTTTCCCCTTCCCTGACAGGCAGCCAGGCGCCGGAATGGCGGCTGCCGATCGATGGCATGACCTGCGCTTCGTGCGTGCGGCGTGTCGAGAATGCGCTGGCCAGGGTGCCGGGCGTGCGGGACGTTGCCGTGAACCTGGCTACCGAGCAGGCCACGCTTTACGCGGACAGCGGCGCCGTGCTGCCTGCCGCGGCCAAGGCCGTCGCGGATGCCGGGTATGAAGTGCCGTGCGAAACGGTGGAACTCGATATCTCCGATATGACCTGCGCGTCGTGCGTCGGCCGCGTCGAACGTGCGCTGCGGGCAGTGCCTGGCGTGCTCGATGCCCAGGTCAACCTGGCGACCGAGCGCGCCAGCGTGACACTGCTGCGCGGCGCCGCCGATGCCGGCGCGCTTGCGGCCGCCGTGGCGCGCGCGGGCTACGGCGCGACGCCGGTGACCGAAACCCTGCCTGCCGCGGCGCGCGATGCTGCCGCCCGGGACTTCTGGAGCGGCCCCTGGCCCGTGATCGTCTCGGCGGCACTGTCGCTGCCGCTGGTGGCCCCCATGGTGCTCCAATGGTTCGGCGTGCACTGGATGCTGCCGGCCTGGGTGCAGTGGCTGCTGGCCACGCCGGTGCAATTCGTGTTCGGCTGGCGCTTCTACAAGGCCGGGTGGAAGGCCGTGCGTGCCGGCGCCGGCAACATGGACCTGCTAGTGGCCCTGGGCACGAGCGCGGCCTACGGCTTGTCGTTGTGGCTGATGTGGCGTTCGCCGGGCGGCATGCCGCATCTTTATTTCGAAAGCGCGGCCGTGGTGATCACGCTGGTACGGCTGGGCAAGTGGCTGGAGACGCGCGCCAAGCGCCAGACCGCCGATGCTATCCGCGCGCTCGCCGCGTTGCGGCCCGACACCGCACGCGTGCGCCGTGTAGGGCAGGAAGTGACCGTGCCGCTGGGTTCGGTGCGCGTGGATGACGAAGTGGTGGTGCGACCCGGCGAGCGGATCCCGGTCGATGCCGTGGTCGTCGAGGGCACGAGCCATGCGGACGAATCGATGCTGACCGGCGAGAGCCTGCCCGTGCCCAAGGGCCCCGGCGACAAGGTTACCGGCGGCGCGATCAACTTCGAAGGGCTGCTCGTCGCGCGCACCGTGGCGGTGGGCGCCGAGACCGTGCTGGCCCGCATCATCCGCATGGTCGAACACGCGCAGGCGGCCAAGGCGCCGATCCAGCGCCTGGTGGACCAGGTCAGCGCGGTATTCGTGCCCGTGGTGCTTGGCATCGCGCTCGCCGCGCTGCTCGGCTGGGGCCTGTTCGCGGGCGACTGGGAAGCTGCGCTGCTCAATGCCGTGGCGGTGCTGGTGATTGCCTGCCCGTGCGCGCTGGGGCTGGCCACGCCGACCGCGATCATGGCCGGCACCGGTGCTGGCGCGCGCGCGGGCATCCTGATCAAGGACGCCGAGGCGCTGGAGATTGCCCACCGCGTGAGCGTGGTGGCCTTCGACAAGACCGGCACGCTGACGGTGGGGCGGCCGGAAGTCGTGGCCCTGCATGCTGCCGACGCGGACGATGCCGACGGCGCGCGGCTGCTGGCACGGCTCGCAGCGCTGCAGGCCGGCAGCGAGCACCCCCTGGCGCGCGCGGTGCTGAACGCAGCGCAGGCGCGCGGCATGGCAGCGCCGGCAGCCACCGACGTGCAGGCGCTGCCGGGGCGCGGCATTGCCGGCGTGGTCGAAGGGCAAGCCTTGCAGCTCGGCAGCGAACGGCTGCGTGAAGCGCTGGGCGCTGATGCGGGTACGCTGCAGGCCGTGGCCGACCGCTTGCGCGACGAAGGCCGCACGGTATCGTGGCTGGTCGAAACACAGCCGCCGCGCGTCGCTGGCCTGGTGGCCTTTGGCGATGCCATCAAGCCCGGCGCGCCTGCGGCGATCGCACGGCTGCGCGCGGCCGGCGTGCGCACGGTGATGCTGACTGGCGACAACCGCGGCGCGGCCGCGCGCGTGGCGCAGGCGCTGGGCCTTGACGAAGTGCAGGCCGAAGTACTGCCGGAAGACAAGGCCGCGCGCGTGCGTGCGCTGGGCCAGGACGGTGCGGTCGTGGCCATGGTCGGCGACGGCATCAACGACGCGCCGGCGCTGGCCGCGGCCGATGTCGGCATTGCCATGTCGACCGGCACCGACGTGGCCATGCACGCCGCAGGCATCACGCTGATGCGCGGCGATCCCGCGCTGGTGGCCGATGCGCTGGCCGTGTCGCACCGCACCGTGCGCAAGATCCGCCAGAACCTGTTCTGGGCGTTCTTCTACAACGTGGTGGGCATTCCACTGGCGGCGGCGGGGCTGCTCAATCCGGTGGTCGCCGGCGCGGCGATGGCATTTTCCAGCGTGAGCGTCGTCAGCAACGCGCTGCTGCTGCGCCGCTGGCATCCCGGTGCCGGCGCCGGCGAACAGGGAGCCAGGGCATGAACATCGGACAGGCAGCGGAGTCCTCGGGCGTTTCCGCCAAGATGATCCGGCACTACGAGTCCATCGGCCTCGTCGACGCGCCGCCGCGCACCGAAGGCGGCTATCGCCGCTACGACGAGCGTGCCGTGCACACCTTGCGCTTCGTGCGGCGCGCCCGTAATCTCGGGTTCTCGCTCGACGAGATTCGCGGGCTGCTGTCGCTGTGGCATGACCGCCAGCGCGCCAGCGCCGACGTGAAGGCGATGACCCTGCGGCATGTGGCCGACCTGGAAAAGCGCATTGCCGAACTCGCCGCCATGCGCGATACGCTGCGCGCGCTGGCCGAGTCGTGCAGCGGCGACGACCGGCCCGATTGCCCGATCCTTGCCGACTTCGCACAACCGGATGGCCATGCGCATTGCCATGACGCGTACGGCGGTGCAGGGGAACCCGGACCATAACCCGAAGCGCAGTGCCCCCCGGCGGCGGGCGGGGCAGCCGGAGGAGAGCAGCGGATGGACAAGCCCATGACGGAAGACCCCGTTCATCCTGCCGAGGGCGGGCAGTCAGCGCGCGCAGATGCGCCGGAGGCGGTGCGGGACCTGGTAGCGTTGCAAAGCCGGCAACGCATGCGCGACGGCACGGAACTGCTGCTGCGCACCTGGGAGCCGGACCCGCGCGGCGGGTCCGCACCGCTGGGCTGTGTGCTGATCGTGCACGGCCTGGCGGAGCACAGCGGCCGCTACCAGCATGTGGCCGAGGTGCTGTGCGGACTGGGCCTGCGCGTGCGCGCCTATGACCAGCGCGGCCACGGCGCCAGCGGTGGCGCGCGCATGGTGGCCGATCATCCCGATAGCTATCTCGACGACCTCGCGGAAATCCACGATGCGGCAGTGCGTGCGTGGAACGAACTGCCGATCCTGCTCGGCCACAGCATGGGCGGCCTGGTGGCGGCGCGCTTCGCGACCGCGCGCGTGCGGCCGGTGCGCGCGCTGGTGCTGTCGTCACCGGCGCTGGCATTGCGGCTGTCGCCGGCCATGATGACACTGCACCGGGTGCTGCTGACCCTCGCGCCACGGCTGCGCGTGCCGAACCCGATCGATGCGCGCATGCTGTCGCACGATCCGCAGGTCGTCGCACGCTACCGCGCCGATCCGCTTGTGCAGACGACGATCACGGCAGGCGTGCTGGAGAGCTTTATCCACGGCATGGCCCAGGCGCAGGCCGATGCGGCGCGGCTCGAAGCCCCCATGCTGATGCTGGTGGGCGGCGCCGACCGCGTCGTCGATCCGGCCGGCAGCCGTACCTTCTTCGAGCATGCGCCGGCCGACCTGCGCGAGCAGGTGTGGTTCGACCAGGGGTACCACGAGGTCTTCAACGAGGCCGAGCCCTTGCGCAGCGAAGTGTTCGCCGCGCTGACGGAATGGCTGCGGCGGCATCTGGCGCCGCTGCAGCGTTAAGCGCGGAATACGGATTCCGCCACGCCGAACACGGCGCTTACCACGGGGTCATCGCGCCGGCTGGCCAGCGCGACCAGCGTCAGTTCGGTCTGCACCGACATGCCTTCCACGACCACGAGACCGTGCGCATGCGACTCGCGCAGCGCAATGGAATCGCGCACGAGCGACAGGCCGACGCCGGAGCGCACGAGATCGAGCATCGAAGCCTCCTGGTCCACGTGCGCGACCTTGTGCACGCTGGCGGCATCCACGCCGGCTTCGGCAAAGCGCGCCGAGAGCAGCCGGTTGTGTGCGGACTCGGGCGGTGTCCAGATCCACGGCAGCGTCGCGAGCTGCGCCCATGAGCGCAGCGCGGTGCGCTCCTTCCAGCCCTTGGGGGCGACCACGTAATACGAGAACGGCGTCAGCGCCAGCGCATGGAAGCCGGCATCGGGCGGCTGCCCGAGATAGAAGCCGACGTCGAGCGCGCCGCTGCGCACCTGCTGCAGCACCCAGCCCGACATGCCATGGCGCAGCTCGGTGCCGATCTGCGGATGGCGTTCGACCAGCGTGCGCAGCATGACGCCAAGCCGCGTGAACTCGGGATCGAGGATGGTGCCAATGGCGAGCTTGCCGCGCACGGTGCTGTGCATCGCGTCGACGGTGTGCTGCAGGTCGCCGACGCTGTCGAGGATGCGCTCGGCCAGCGGCAGCAGCGCGGCGCCGTCCGCGGTCAGCGTGAGGCCGGCGGCGGTGCGTTCGAATACGCGCATGCGCCAGGCCGATTGCAGTGCCTTCAGCTGCAGGCTCACGGCCGGCTGCGTCAGGTGAAGCCGCCGGGCGGCACGGGTGAGGTTGCCTTCGCGGGCGACGGCAACGAAGGCGCGCAAGTGATGGAGGTCCACGTTCAGGGGCGCGCGAGTGTGCGGTGCAATATTTTGGGCGGCTTATATTGCGATTGACGATAAATCATTGGACGGGGCCGTGCAACTGCGCCAACCTTGCGGAACGGGGTGGCAGGCGCGCCAGCCATCTTCACCCGACGCAAAGATGGGACGTTGCCGGCCGACTGTGCGACTGTGCGACTGTGCGACTGTGCGACTGTGCGACTGTGCGGCGGACTTTGCCGGCGGACACCAGAACACAACAAGCGGAGACAAGACGACTCGTATGGAGACCTTCGACTACATCATCGTGGGCGCCGGCTCGGCCGGCTGCGTGCTGGCCAACCGCCTGACGCAGGACGCCGACGTGAATGTGCTGTTGCTGGAAGCGGGCGGCAAGGACGACTACCACTGGATCCATATCCCGGTCGGCTACCTGTACTGCATCGGCAATCCGCGCACGGACTGGCTGTATCGCACGGTGGCGGAAAAGGGGCTCAACGGGCGTTCGCTTGGCTATCCGCGCGGCCGCGTGCTGGGCGGTTCGTCGTCGATCAACGGCATGATCTACATGCGCGGCCAGCGCGAGGACTACGACGACTGGGCGCGCCTGACCGGTGACGACGGCTGGCGCTGGGACAATGTGCTGCCGCTGTTCAAGCGCAGCGAAGACCACCATCGCGGCGCCAGTGAATTCCATGGCGCCGGCGGCGAATGGCGCGTCGAGGCGCAACGCCTGCAGTGGGACATCCTGGAGCGGTTCATCGAGGCGGCCGAGCAGGCCGGCATCCCGCGCACCGATGACTTCAACCGCGGCGACAACTTTGGCGTCGGCTACTTCGAGGTCAACCAGCGTCGCGGCATCCGCTGGAACACTTCCAAGGCGTTCCTGCGGCGCGCGGCGGACCGGCCCAACCTGACCATCGTCACCGGCGCGCAGGTCAGCGCGCTGACCTTCGAGGGGCGCCGCTGCACCGGCGTGAACTATGTCGGCGGCGGGCAGGCGCACAGCGCGGCGGCGCGGCATGAAGTCATCCTGGCCGCGGGCGCGGTCAACACGCCGCAGCTGCTGGAGCTGTCGGGTATCGGGCAGGGCGAGCGGCTGCAGGCCCTGGGCATTCCGGTGCGGCACGCATTGCCGGGCGTGGGCGAGAACCTCCAGGACCACTTGCAGCTGCGCTCGGTGGTCAAGGTAAACGGCGTGCGCACGCTGAACACGCGCGCGGCGAGCTGGTGGGGCAAGCTCGGCATCGGCCTGGAGTACGCCTTCAATCAGAGCGGGCCGATGAGCATGGCGCCATCGCAGCTCGGCGCGTTCGCGCGTTCGGATGCCGCGCAGGCGCGCCCGAACCTGGAGTACCATGTGCAGCCGCTGTCGCTCGACAAGTTCGGCGAGCCGCTGCATGCGTTCAATGCATTCACGGCCAGCGTCTGCAATCTGCGGCCGACATCGCGCGGCAGCGTGCATATCGACAGCGCTGATTTCCGCCAGGCTCCCGTGATCGCTCCGAACTACCTGTCCACGGAGGAAGACCGCAAGGTCGCGGCGGATTCGCTGCGGCTCACGCGGCGCATCGTGGCGTCGCCCGCGCTTGCGCCATACCGCCCGGAGGAATGGCTGCCGGGGCCCGGCTTCGAAACCGATGAGGCGCTGGCCGAGGCTGCCGGCAATATCGGCACGACGATCTTCCATCCGGTCGGCACGTGCCGCATGGGCCGCGCGGAGGATCCGCTTGCCGTGGTGGACCACCGGTTGCGCGTGCTTGGCATCGACGGGTTGCGGGTAGTGGACGCTTCGGTGATGCCGCTGATCACCTCGGGTAACACGAATTCGCCGACGATCATGATTGCCGAACGGGCCAGCGACATGCTGCGCGAGGACCGTCGCCAGCAACTCGCGGCCTGAGCACGGAGCGTGTCCCGGGGCATGCCCCAAAAGGGGGGGGGGCTCGGGAGCCCGATCGTCCGCAAGTCCTTGTCGCAGCGCGTCAAAAACCTGACACGCGGTTCATGTCTTATAGTGCAAACCCCGATGTTTTGCGATGCAACAGGCGCACACAATAGACGTTGCGGTTGGTGCACCACCCAGCACATGGTGAGAGCTGCCACCGGTAACAGCGGTAGTCGCGCCGCGCAAAAAAACACTAAAGCGACCCAACGGCGAAACGCCGAGTTCGAACCGATTGTCAGTGGTGCCGGGCACAAGCCGGCAGTTCAGCAACAGGGCGGGCAGGAGACTATGAATCAACAGGAAACCATCCTGGAAACGCGAAACCTGACGAAGGAATTCAAGGGTTTCACGGCGGTGAGCGACGTCAGCCTGCGCGTGCGCCGCGGCTCGATCCATGCGCTGATCGGGCCCAACGGCGCCGGCAAGACCACCTGCTTCAACCTGCTCACCAAGTTCCTGGAGCCGACCACCGGCACCATCCTCTTCAACGGCGTCGACATCACGCGCGAGAAGCCCGCGCAGATCGCGCGCCGCGGCGTGATCCGCTCGTTCCAGATCTCGGCCGTGTTCCCGCACCTGACGGTGATGGAGAACGTGCGCATCGGCCTGCAGCGCCAGTTGGGCACCGCGTTCCAGTTCTGGCGCAGCGAGCGTTCGCTCGACGTGCTCAACGACCGCGCGA